>CALYYZ010000100.1 GCA_945607165.1 uncultured Ruminococcus sp.
TAACCGGTGAATCGGGCTGCGGAAAGAGTACGCTTATAAGTCTTATCCCACGCTTCTATGATGTTAAAAACGGTGCTGTTTTGGTAGACGGTGCAGATGTAAGAGATTATCCCTTTGCTCAGCTGCGCAAACAAATAGGAATCGTACCCCAGCAGTCAGTGCTCTTCAGCGGAACAATTCGTGACAATATGAAATGGCGAAACAAGGATACTTCCGATGAAGAAATCATATCCGCACTGAAAACCGCCCAGGCGTACGAGTTTGTATCAAGGCTGCCCAAGGGAATTAACAGCTATGTTGAGCAGGGCGGCAAAAACTTCAGCGGCGGTCAAAGGCAGCGTTTGTGCATTGCGAGGGCTTTGGTAAGCAATCCTGAGCTTTTGATTCTTGATGACAGCTTTTCTGCCCTTGACTTTGCAACCGATGCTGCACTCAGAAAGGCTCTGCAAAAAAACACAGCGGATATGACGGTTATAATAGTTACGCAAAGATGCTCAACCGTAAGGAATGCCGACCTGATCTTGGTGCTTGACGACGGTAAACTCGTGGGAAGCGGCACTCACGAAGAACTGTATGCTTCCTGTGAAACCTACCGAGAGATTTGTCTGTCCCAGCTCAGGGAATCGGAGGTGCAAAATGAAAAATAAAAGCTCCGTTATTAAGATTTTGAAACGAGTTCGTCCGTATTCGGGATATCTTGTGCTTACAATAATAAGTGCTGTTATCAGCGTTTCTCTGACCTTGTACATTCCTGTTTTAGTTGGTCAGGCGATTGACAATATCGTTGACAAGGGACAGGTAAACTTTGAAGCCATTGCATATATTCTCATTGTCATTTGTGCAGGGCTTGTCGGAGTTACCTCTTTTCAATGGATAATGAATTATTTTACCAATGTTATAAGCTTACGAACAGTAAGAGATTTGAGGAGAGATGTGTTTTACAAGCTGAATAAGGTTCCTCTCTCCTATATTGACACACACCCGCACGGCGATTTGATTAGCAGAGTTATTAACGATGTTGACGCTGTGGGAGACGGACTTACTCAGCTTTTTCTACAGCTTTTCTCAGGCATTGTAACAATTTTAGGTACGCTTGTATTTATGCTTGCCATTGATTGGAGGATAGCTCTTATTGTTGTGGTGCTTACTCCGCTTTCTCTGTTTGTTGCCGCCTTCATAGGCAAGCTTACCCACAATCGCTTCATAAGGCAGCAGAGCCTTCAGGGTGATATTTCCTCTTTTGTTGAGGAGTATGTGGGCAATCAAAGGCTTGTAAAGGCATTTGCCTATGAAAACAATTCTTTTGAGGATTTTGAAAGGCTTAACACAGAGCTGTATACAACCGGCTTCAAGGCTCAGTTTGCCGGTGCGCTTGCCAATCCCTGCACCCGTTTCGTAAATGCTATGGTGTATGCGGCTGTAGGTATTTTCGGTGCTCTCAGTGTGATTTCAAGCTCCGCCCTTACTATCGGTGGACTATCCTGCTTTTTAACCTATGCTAATCAATACACAAAGCCGTTTAACGAGATTACCGGTGTGCTTACTCAGATTCAAACAGCTCTTGCGGCGGCCGGCAGGGTGTTTGAGGTTTTAGAAGCCGAAAATGAAATCGAATGTGAGAATACCAAGACTGTTTCACAGTGTAAGGGAAACATCAAAATAGAAAATGTCAGCTTTTCTTACTCTCCCGATAAGCCCTTGATAAAGAATTTTTCCCTTGATGTAAAAAGCGGAAGTCATATTGCAATCGTAGGTCCTACCGGCTGCGGAAAGACAACCTTTATTAATCTGCTTATGCGGTTTTATGACACCGACAGCGGAACAATCAGCCTTGACGGAGTAAACATTAAGGATATGACACGAGACGAGCTGAGAAGTCATTTCGGAATGGTGCTTCAGGACAGCTGGCTGTTCAAGGGTACAATTATGGAAAACCTCAGATACGGCAATGAAAACGCAAGTGACGATGAAATTGTGGCGGCGGCAAAGTCAGCCTATGCGCACAGCTTTATTCGCCGTATGCCAAACGGCTACAATACCGTTATCAGCGAAGGTGGCGGCAACCTGAGTCAGGGACAAAAGCAGCTTTTGTGCATTGCAAGGGCAATGCTTACAAATCCCTCTGTGCTGATTCTTGACGAAGCAACCTCGTCTATTGACACACTGACCGAGAGACGAGTGCAAAAGGCTTTTGCAAAAATGATGGAGGGAAAGACAAGCTTTGTAGTTGCTCACAGACTTTCTACAATTAAGGAAAGTGATGTTATCCTTGTTATGAAAGACGGCAATATCGTTGAACAGGGCAGCCACGAACAGCTCCTCGCTCAAAACGGCTTTTACAGCACCCTCTATAACAGTCAATTTGACAAAAACAGTTAATAGAAATAAATGCGCAAAAGGACCTGTCTTAGATACGGCTTCAAAAGGGAAGCTTCATCATAGACAGGCCCTGATTTTTATTTTATTTATATACCGTTAACTTGAATTTTGCTTTTTCAGATTATTCATTCATATCTGCTTTTGCTTTTTCAATAATTTTTGAAGCAATGTTTGCAGGAGCGTCCTCATAACGGGCAAAGATAAACTCATAAGAGCCTCTGCCCTGAGTAATCTGGCGGATAAAGGTTGCAAAATCACTCATTTCTGCCATAGGCACCTCAGCCTCAACAATTTGCATTCCGTTGCCCGAAGGAGACATTCCCAAAACACGGCCTCTGCGCTTATTAACCTCGCCCATTACATCGCCCATATTAGCGTCCGGAACACAAGCCTTAAGGCTTCCGATAGGTTCAAGCAGTGTGGGTGAAGCATTAGGAATTCCGTTTTTATAAGCAAGGCTTGCAGCAGTCTTGAAGGACATTTCAGAGGAATCAACAGGGTGGTATGAACCGTCATAAAGAGTCGCCTTGATTCCCACAGTCGGATAGCCTGCAAGAACGCCCTTTTTGATTGACTCACGAAGTCCCTTTTCAACAGCCGGGAAGAAGTTTTTGGGAACAGCACCGCCTACAATACGCTCAGCAAACTCAAGTCCGTCAGTATCGCACGGCTCAAATTCAATCCAAACATCGCCAAACTGTCCGTGACCGCCGGACTGCTTTTTGTAACGGCCCTGAGCCGAAACCTTTTTGCGAATTGTCTCACGGTAAGCTATTTTCTGCTTCTGCAAGGTAGCGTCAACATTATATTTTGATTTAAGCCTTGCTGTCACAACATCAAGATGCTGTTCGCCCAAGCCGGATATGAGCATTTCGTGAGTTTCGTGGTTGCTTACAAGCTTTATTGTAGGATCCTCATCAGAGAGCTTAGCCACGGCCTGGGCAACCTTATCCTCATCGCCCTTTTTAGCCGGATAAATTGCCATAGTATATGATGAAGCAGGATAATCAACTCCGTCAAGCACAACCTTTCTCAGCGGCGAGCAGAGTGTATCTCCTGTTTTCGTCGATGAAAGCTTTGGAATTGCTCCAATATCGCCGGCTCCGATATAGTCTGCTTCAAGCTGTTTTTTGCCGCACATTGTGAGCACCTTTGTAATTCGCTCCTGAGTACCGGTTCTCATATTAATAAGCGGCGCATCGGCTGAAACCTTGCCGGAAACAACCTTGATATATGAAAGTCTGCCGATAAACGGGTCTGCAACAGTTTTGAAAACTATTGCTGCTGCAGCACCGTTTTCATTAACGGAAACCTCAACAGGCTCGCCGTCAAGATCGACTCCGATTTCGTCACCCTTGTCTGCGGCACTGGGCGCAAGCCAGGTAAGGCTGTTGAGGAATTGGTCAATGGCAAAGGTGTTGTGTGCATCACCGCAGAATACGGGACAAATAGAGCCGTCCTTCACGCCCTTGCTCACTCCGAGGATTATTTCCTCAGGAGTAAACTCCTCACCCATAAGGAACTTATCAAGCAGCTCCTCGCTTGTTTCTGCCACAGCTTCCTTTATTGCCTCTCGCAAACCCTCAAGCCTGTCGCCCATATCGGGAAGCGGAGCCTGCTTTACTGATCCGTCCGGACTGTATTCGTAAGCCTTGTAGTCAAAAAGGTTTACATATGTATTAGCCTGACCGTCAACAATATAGGGAACTACCACAGGACAAACAGAGGGCCCGAATGTAGCCTTTAGATTTTCAAATACTCGATAGAAGCGGGCATCCTCATCACAAAGTCCGTTTACAAAGAAAACCTTTGTAAGCCCCGCCTTGGTAGCGGCTTCAACGGCCTTTTCGGTACCTACACACACACCGTCCTTACCTGAGACAACAATCAGTGCTGTATCGGCTGCCCTCATTCCTTCAGCGACACCGCCTGCAAAATCAAAAAGTCCGGGAGTGTCAATAAGGTTTATTTTTGTATTCTTCCACTCAACGGGTGCAACCGCTGTCATAATTGAAGCTTTACGCTTGATTTCCTCACTGTCAAAATCCAGAACTGTATTGCCGTCATCAATCCTTCCGAGTCTTTCGCTTGACTTGGAAAGGTACAAAATAGATTCGGCAACCGAGGTTTTTCCGCAGCCGCTGTGACCGGCAAGCGCAATATTTAATATTTTCTTTGCGTCATACTGTTTCAAAAGAAAAAACTCCCTTCAGATAATTGTATTTATTTCGACAACAAATGAATAAAATATACAAATGTATAAATGATTACTGATTTATTATATCACATTTGTATAAATCATACAACTAAATCTAAGCAAAATAAAAAAATTCACCCTTTGCCCAATAGAGCAATGGGTGAATTGTGCATTTTGCTTTTTTTGTTAAGATATGAATTGATTTTTGATAAATTTGCCGTAGCTAATTTGTGCAAAATAACATAGTATCAATTTTATAATATGATTAATCAAGCACTGCGCCTTGAGCACCTGAAGAAACGAGCTTTGCATAACGGGAAAGATATCCTGATGTTATTTTAGGCTGACGGGGAGTCCAAGCAGCCTTTCGCTTAGCAAGCTCCTCGTCTGAAACAAGCACATTAATCGTGTTATCCGTAATATCAATTTCTATTGTGTCGCCCTCTTCAACAAGAGCAATAGGTCCGCCCACAGCTGCTTCGGGAGAAACATGGCCGATTGCCGCACCTCTTGTTGCGCCGGAGAAACGACCGTCTGTGATAAGGGCAACACAGTTTCCGAGACCGCTTCCCATAATAGCTGAGGTGGGATTGAGCATTTCTCTCATACCGGGGCCGCCCTTAGGTCCTTCATAACGAATTACAACAACATCGCCGGCATTGATCTTGCCGTCATAGATTGCGTTGAGAGCGTCCTCCTCACAGTCAAACACTCTTGCAAAGCCTTTATGATGCATCATTTCCTGAGCAACTGCACTTCTCTTTACAACACAGCCATCGGGAGCAAGATTACCCTTGAGCACAGCAATACCGCCGGTTTTGCTGTAGGGATCGCTTACAGGACGAATAATTTCAGTGTTGAGAATCTCGCAATTTTCAATATTTTCGCCCACTGTCTTTCCTGTGCAGGTCAAAATATCAGTATTGAGAAGTCCAAGCTTTGTAAGCTCGTGCATTACTGCATAAATTCCTCCTGCCTCGTCAAGCTCCTCAATGAAATGCTCACCGGCAGGAGCAAGGTGGCACAGATTGGGAGTTTTTGCCGAAATATCGTTTGCAATGTCAAGATGCAGATCAATGCCGCACTCGTGAGCAATAGCCGGAAGGTGAAGCATTGTATTGGTTGAACAGCCCAAAGCCATATCAACAGTAAGAGCATTTTGGAAAGCCTTTTCTGTCATAATATCACGGGGACGGATATTTTTATTCACAAGCTCCATAATCTGCATACCGGCATGCTTTGCAAGCTGAATACGGCGGGAATACACGGCAGGTACAGTTCCGTTACCACGAAGTCCCATACCAATAACCTCAGTAAGACAATTCATACTGTTTGCAGTAAACATTCCTGAACATGAACCGCATGTAGGACAAGCCTTGTTCTCATATTCACTGAGCTTTTCCTCGTTTATCTCACCCACCTTAAAGCGTGAAACCGCCTCGGATACGGTGGAATAGCTTATCTTTTTGCCGTCAACTCTTCCTGCAAGCATCGGTCCGCCGCTTACAAAAATTGAGGGAATGTTGAGCCTTGCAGCCGCCATAAGAAGTCCGGGAACATTTTTGTCGCAGTTGGGAACCATTACAAGTCCGTCAAAGGCGTGAGCCTTAGCCATTGCTTCGGTTGAATCAGCGATAAGCTCACGGGTTACAAGAGAATACTTCATACCCTCGTGACCCATTGCAATACCGTCACAAACGGCGATTGCCGGAAATACGATGGGAACACCGCCGGCAAGGGCAACGCCCATTTTGACAGCCTCAACCACCTTGTCAATGTTCATATGACCGGGAACTATGTCGTTCTTTGAGCTTACGATACCAATTAAAGGCTTTTTGATTTCTTCATCTGTAAGTCCTAAAGCATGCAAAAGTGTACGCTGAGGAGCAGCGTTAATACCATCTTTTAAAACTGCACTTTTCATATTTATCTACACCCTTTCAAAAAAACGAGGTATCCCCCGATTTTATATATTTCAACTCATTAATTATAGCACAGTAGTTTACATTTATCAAGTCCAAGAAAAACGATGGATTTTGATAAATTCTGATAAATTTCGACTGAAAAAATGACTAAGAGCCAAAAAAACGGGGACACCGAAAGGTGTCCCCGAAACAGCAGTAACAAACTGCTTTTGC
>CALYYZ010000101.1 GCA_945607165.1 uncultured Ruminococcus sp.
CCATTCCCGAACAGTATAAGTAGGGAGATACAAAAGAGATGTGTCGGAGTTTACAGCTCCGACATTTCCTTTTACACCGAGCTTATATGCGATGATTTTTGCTCTGAGCTGATGAAAGGGATCCGTAACTAATGCTATATTTGAATTAAGGGAATTCTCTTCGATAATTTTATATGAATTTTCAAGGTTTTGCTTAGTATTTACCGACTTGTCCTCCATAAATATCCTGTCGGCAGCTATCCCCTTTCCTATCAGGCAGTCATATATGCACTGAGCCTCGCTGATATGTTCATCACTGCCCTGACCGCCGGAAGCTACTGCATACGCTTCGGGATTCTCCTTTAGGTATTTTTCCGCAGCGTCAACTCTGCCCTGTAATATTATCGAGGGACCCCAAGGCTTAACCTGAGCACCGAGGATCACTGCGGTGGAGCCTTTCTCGGGAGGCTTAAGTGCCGCAAATGCCATAAGTGAAGTGATTGCAACACCGTAAACTAAAAAGGCTGTGAGTAATACACTGACAATTCTGTACATAAGCTTTGTAAAACAGAGTTTGTACATTGCTCTCTTTACATAGCGGTGCAAGGACGGAATACATAGAAAAATCACCCAAACGCAGAGAACTGCACCCGCAATGTTGCCAATATTTATTATCGAATGAGTCATAGGAATAAGAAAAAGTGCCAGCAAGCCGGTAAAGGCAATCAGCAGTATCGTCCTCAATATCATCAGAAATATATTTTTCACACTATACACCTACTTTTTTACACTCTGTTTCTACCTTATTCTACCATAAATCAAATTATAATTCTACACAACACGCTAATTTTGTTGACTTGTTATTTAGATAATGGTACAATTTTATGCAGAAATAAATATGCAATAATATATTCGACAAATATCCCATGGCAAATAATTGAGGTAATATATGAAAACACTTAACGATTTAAAGCTCGGCCAGTCAGGAACAGTTATTCGTCTCGGCTCATCAGGAGCTTTGAGGAGAAGAATTATTGATATGGGGATTACACCGGGCGCAGTAATAAAAAAAATCAAGGCGGCTCCTTTCGGTGATCCCGTTGTCATCGTAGTGAGAGGCTATGAGCTGAGCCTGAGAATAAACGAAGCAAAAGAGATTATTATTGAAGAATAAGTCTTTACCGATTTTGATTTACAGCATTAAACAGATGTCAGCGGAAAATTTCGCAGAAAAACACGGTCGATACAAGGCTGTCGCCTTTCGAGGGCAGCTCACAAAATATGGTAAAAAATGTATCATAAAGTATTTTGGGAAGCACTGAATGAATCATATGAACACCACACACAGCCTTAGTCTGTTTGTGCGGAATTTCTGAAATATGGAGCGATTAAATGACTCAAAAAAGCGAAAATGTAAGAACAAAAAATAAAATAAGCGTAGTTCTCGCCGGCAATCCAAACTGCGGAAAAACCACGCTCTTTAATCAGCTTACCGGCAGTAAGCAGTATGTCGGCAACTGGCCGGGTGTTACTGTTGAAAAAAAATCCGGTAAGGTGAGGAACAATCTAAACAAAAACATCGAGGCAGTGGATCTGCCGGGAATATACTCGCTTTCTCCCTATACTCCGGAGGAAATAGTAACAAGAAACTGTTTGCTTAACGATGATCCTGATGTAATCATAGATATTGTTGACGCAACAAATCTTGAGAGAAATCTTTATCTTACTACACAGCTTGCAGAGCTTGGCAGACCGATTGTGATTGCCCTTAATATGTGCGACTTGCTTGAAAAAAACGGAGATAAAATTGATGTTGCATTGCTTGAGGCAAAAATCGGAATCCCGATTGTGCCGATATCTGCAAGCAAGAATGTCGGCGTTGACAAACTTATTGAAAAGGTAGTTCAGATTTCCGAAAAAAGCAAATATGTTCCGGTAAAAAACATATATTCTCCTGTCGTAAACAAAACACTTTGTGAGATTGAGGAAGCGCTTGAGGAAATAAAGCAGCATAAATATCACCGCAAGCGCTGGACAGCTGTGAAGCTTTTTGAAGGTGACAGAGTAACCTGGGCTCATTATGATTTTACGCAGGCTCAGAAGGAGCACATAAACAGTCACATTGAAGAGATTAACATTACTAAGAACATTGACCGTGAAATGATTATAGCCGATGAACGGTACAAGTATATTTGCTCTATCACCGATAAGGTTCTGACCCGCAGGCGCCCCGCCGATTATCTGAGCATATCCGACAAAATTGATAATATTGTAACAAACCGATTTTTGGCAATTCCGCTTTTCCTTGCAGTTATGCTTTTGGTTTTCACAATCACCTTCGGCGCACCGGGAACTTTACTTCGTGACTCAGCGGATTATTTTATCAACGATGTAGTTGGTTCGGGGGTTCATTCCCTGCTTGTATCAATGGGAGCTTCCGAGTGGTCTCAAAGCCTTGTAACAGACGGAATAGTGGCGGGAGTCGGCTCTGTAATATCCTTTTTGCCGCAGATAATGCTGCTTTTCACGCTACTATCGCTGCTTGAGGACAGCGGATATATGTCAAGAGCTGCATTCATTATGGATAAGCTTCTCAGATACATAGGACTGTCGGGAAGAGCTTTTGTTCCGATGCTCATGGGTTTTGGCTGTACCGTTCCTGCGGTGCTTGCTACACGCACACTTGAAAATCCAAAGGACAAACGGCTGACAATCTTGATTACACCGTTTATGTCCTGCTCGGCTAAAATGCCTGTATATCTGCTTATTATTTCTTACTTTTTTGCCGACAGCGGTCCTTTGGTGCTGTTCGGTATATATCTGCTCGGAGTGGCAGTTGCCGTTTTGACAGCATTGCTGTTTAAGTCCACAATACTCAAGGGCAAGAACGCTCCCTTTGTGATGGAGCTTCCGCCCTACCGTATGCCTTCTCCGAAAAGTCTTTGGCTTCATATTTGGGAGAGGCTGAAGGATTTTCTTGTAAGAGCCGGCACAGTTCTGTTGGGTGCTTCTGTACTCGTTTGGTTTTTACAGAGCTTCGACTTTTCGCTTAATATGGTAACGCCTGACGAAAGTATGCTTGCCTCAATCGGCAAATTCATAGCTCCGGTGTTCTCACTTTGCGGCTTCGGAGATTGGAGAGCATCGGTTTCTCTTGTCACGGGAATCGCCGCCAAGGAAAGCGTTGCCTCTACTATGGCTGTTCTGTACAGCGGAACAAGTATCCTGAACTCTTTCTCTGCTCTTTCGGCTTTCTCTTTTCTTGTTTTCGTACTACTGTATACTCCCTGCATTGCCGCACTGTCTGCAATACGCAGAGAGATGGGTAGCGCAAAATGGACTGCACTTGCTATTGTATATCAGCTCGCCGTAGCTTGGTTTGCTTCTGCATTTGTTTTCCAGATAGGAACGCTTGTAACTAATTTATTTTAGGACGGTAAAACTATGATTTTTGGTATACCTGTTATCGACATATTAATTGTCGTGCTCGCAGTTCTTCTTGTATGTCTTGCAATTTTTACGATAATTAACAGAAAAAAGAATTGCCACAGCTGTCAGGGCTGTCCTCATTCAGAGCAATGCAAAAAGAAATATAATGCCGATGAGAACGAAAAACAGAATGTTTCATAATAATTTCTGACAGAAAGCAAACTTATTTGCGAGTTTATTTTTCGCAAAACAAGGCAAAGGACTCCGCTAGTACGACAACACAGCTCTCAGAAATTCAGATCGCAAGGCTTGTCGTGTTTTATAGGACATTTTTATCAACACACTGTTCGGGTAAACAGTCTGATTTACATACAGTTTTTCTGACAGATTTATTCAGTGTTTCCCTAAATAATGAAAACAGAGCATACTCCGCTAAGAGTTGCTCTGTTTTTTTTTGAATAATATCACCTAATAATTAATTCTTCACCCTATGAAGTCCTGAGAAATCAGCTACTGAAATACAGCCGGTTGTACATTCTGTTGCACAAACACCGAAATCGTCACAATCGGGACATTTATCGTAGTCAATAACAGCAAGATTATCGACCACCTTAATTGCGCCTGACGGACAGACTTTTTCACACTTGCGGCATCCGATACAGCCGTTTTTGCATGCCTTTCGGGTATAGGCTCCCTTGTCCTTATTACTGCAGGATACAATAACTCTTTCAACATCAGCCATCAAGGTAATGAGGTGATTAGGACAGGCTTTTGTGCAAAGACCGCAGCCGACACAGTTTTTCGTGTTAATGTGGGCAATGCCGTTTTCAATGCAAATTGCGTTGTTAGGACAAACGCTTACACAGTCGCCAAGTCCCATACAGCCGTAAGAGCACTCGCCCTTTGAGCCAAAAATAAGCTTTGCGGCGGCACAGCTTTTTATTCCGCTGTAGTCCACCCTGTCACAGGTATATTTGCAATCGCCCATACAGTGAACAACGGCAACCTGCTCGACTACATCTTCAAATTCAACACCCAGAATTTCACTGATTTTTTTAGATACAGAGTCTCCTCCCGGTACGCAAAGGTTTGTTTTGGTACCTTCGACCTCAGCCAGTGCTTTTGCGTATCCGTCGCAGCCGGCAAAGCCGCAGGCACCGCAATTTGCACCCGGCAAACATTCTCTTATCTCGGGTATTTTTTCATTTTCCTTTACAGCCATAAATTTTGAGGCAACCACAAGAACAACAGCGCAGATCACACCTATTATCACAACAGGTATAACAGCATTTAATATATCATTCATAATCGCACCTCCGTTATGCAAACAGGTTTTCAACTACACCCGAAAATCCTAAAAAGGATAACGAAGTGATTGAAGCGGCAACAAGGGTTATGGGAAGCCCCTGAAAAGCCTTTGGGATGTCTGCTCCCTCAAGTTTTGAACGGACGCCTGCAAACATTACCATTGCAAGGAAAAATCCCAAGCCGCTGCCCAAGGAGTTTACCATTGACTCAGCAAAGGTGTAGCCTTCGTCAATATTGAGTATTGTTACACCCAACACAGCGCAGTTTGTTGTAATAAGCGGAAGATATACTCCGAGAGACTTATGCATTGACGGCAAATACCTTTTGAGTATAATTTCAACAAGCTGAACAAGTGCCGCAATTACAAGGATAAACACAATGGTTTGCAGATATCCCAAATTATTTGGATTCAGCAGATACATTTGAATCGGCCATGTTACAGCCGTAGCCATAAGCATTACAAAGATTACAGCAAGGCTCATTCCTGTTGCCTGACCGAGCTTTTTGGAAACGCCCAAAAACGGACAGATTCCCAAAAATCTTGACAGCACATAGTTGTTTATGAAAACGGCAGACAGCATAATAATTATAAATTCTTTCATTTTGCCGCCTCCTTTTCATCGCAGGAGGTTTTTCCGCAGATTTCGGCAGAGGGACAACCGGAACAGCCGAAGGTCTTTTTAGCGTTTTTACCGCCTGATATTTTGTTTACAACGGCGATTAGTATACCGAAAACAAGGAATCCGCCGGGAGCCATCGTCATTATTGAGATTTTATTGTCGACAAGCCACGGAATCTCAATGCCCATAAAAGTACCGTTTCCGAGCACCTCTCGGATAGTTGCCATAAGGAGCAGAGCAAAGGTAAAGCCTGCACCCATTCCCAGTGCGTCTATTGCAGAATCAATGACCTTATTTTTATTGGCATACATTTCTGCACGACCGAGGATTATACAGTTCACAACTATCAACGGAAGATAGATTCCCAAGGACTCGTCAAGCGCAGGAGCAAAAGCCTTCACGAGCATTTGCACCATCGTTACAAAGCCTGCGATAAGCACAATATAGCATGGAATACGCACCTTGTCGGGAATAACATTTCTTAAAGCAGATATTACTATATTTGAGCAAAGAAGTACTATTGTTGCCGCCGCACCCATTCCCAGTGCGCTTGAGACGCTTGTTGATACTGCAAGCGTCGGGCAGGTACCCAAAATCAGCACAAGAACCGGGTTTTCGGAAATAATACCCTTAGAAAAGTTTTGAAGCTTGTTCATCACTGCGCCTCCTTTATCGCTTCAAATGCCGCAAAAGCGTCATTTACAGCGTTTTTATATGCAACCGAAGAAATTGTTGCACCGGAAATTGAATCAACCTTGTCAAGCTCATCGGCAGAAATTCCGTTGTATTGACTCCTGTAAGGATCCTCGGCTGTTTTTGAGCCGAGACCACTTGTTTCGTTGTGAGATAAGGTCTTACAGGCCTCTATTGTGCCGTCGGAGTTGATTCCGCAAATCAAATTCATATCTCCGCCGTAGCCCTTTGTTGTAAGCATAAACACATAGCCGGCACCGTTTGTTGCCTTATAAGCTTCTGTCACTCTCTCAGGCATTGACTTTAAATTAACAGGTTCAAAGCCGTCAGCCTTGGGCATAACCTCGGTCATAGCCCGCCCGGCTGCCTCTTCCTCCGCTTTTTTAATAACCGGAGCCGTAACCGAGTTAATATATGCCAGCAATGCCGAAATAACAAGGCAAATTGACGCAAGCACCAAAACAGGCTTGATTATATCCTTAAACACATTTTTCATCGCCTGTCACCTCCGACAAGAGGCTTTGAGCGTGTAAGCCTTGAAATGTAGGGGGTAAATATAGTCATCAGGAATATAGAGAATGATACTCCCTCCGGGAAGGTGCCCCAGAA
>CALYYZ010000102.1 GCA_945607165.1 uncultured Ruminococcus sp.
TGTTATCGGTAGGAATGTAAAGTACATCAATCTCGCTGCATGCCTTAGTTGTTACGGAAGCAACATCATTGGAATCAGAGAAGGTGTACTCCTTAACTGTGTAACCGTTCTTTTCGAACATAGGCTTTATTGTGTCATACTGATACTTTGAATTAGCCTCAGCCGAGCAGTAAAGAATACCAACATTCTTTGCATCGGGGAAAAGCTCCTTAACCATATTTGCCTGTTCCTCCAAAGGAGCAAGGTCAGATGTACCGGAAACATTCGTTTCAGTATAGCCCTTCAAGTCATTGATATCAAGAGCTGTGCCGTAGCGGGTGATGGATGTTCCGAGAATAGGAATATTCGGAGTTGCTGTAAAAGCAGCCTGTAACGCAGGTGTACCGTTTGCCATTATAAGGTCAACATTTGAAGATACAAACTGGTTGCAGATTGTAGCGCAGTTCTGAGAATCGCCCTGTGCGTTCTGCTCATCAAACTTAACATTATCTTTGCCGAGCTTTTCGGTAAGAGCATCCTTAAAGCCCTTTGTTGCAGCGTCAAGAGCCTCGTGCTGTACAAGCTGGCAGATACCGACATTATAAACCTTAGACTTTTCAGCTTCCGAAGCAGATGAGCCTGAGCTTGAATTGCCGCTGCAGCCCGCAAAAGCAAGTGACATTGTCATTACTGCAAGCGCACCCGCAACTATTCTTTTTGCTAATTTCATAAAAATTCCTCCTGAGCTTTGCACAAATGCTTTTACGCTTTTATGTGCTAAAGCAATTTTACAAAATTAATTATACAACATTAGTTTTGTTATTTCAATAGCCATAACAATATTTATTAATTATAAATAATCATATCATTACTTTTTTAGCTATTTTGCTACAACATTTTCGTCGCCTATTTGGTGTTTAAGCTCTTTTATCATTACATCGTTAAGAGATACCCACATAGCTGAGGGCGACTTCACTTTTCTTCCCGAATCAGTTAAGTAAAAAATAACGGGAGTAGGCCCCTCAAAAATATCAAGCACCCTCTTGACCCTGTTGTACATAGGTGTATTCAGGTCATCTATCCTTATATACAAAGCAGAAGGAGTTTTGCTCGGTCTTTGAATCGAATTAACGCTTCCGTCGGGTCTCAGCTTTTTACACTCGCTGTTATCCCGAGCCTTCTCGATTGTATCGCAGATAACCTTCGGCTCTTCGTTTTCCTTGAAATTAAGGCTTCCCCTAACCACAAGGGCATTACCGTCGTTTAGAAAAACCGAAAATTTTTCGTATACATTCGGAAAAACAACCAATTCAAGAGAACCGAATTTATCTGAAATATTTACAAAAGCCATTATTTTGTTGTTTTTTGTAAGCTGAGTTTTAACCTTTGAAACAACACAGACAAGGGTTACTTTTTTTCCGTCTGCATACTCTCCGTTTTCATTTGCTATGATTGCACCGGTCTTATCTGCTCTAATCATATCTGAATAGAGCGAATAATCGTCAAGAGGATGTCCGCTCAGGTACATTCCGGCGGTTTCATTTTCCATATAGAGAAGCTCCTGCCGTGAAAACTCATCGAGTAAAGGCAGCTGAGGAATGAGAGAGCTTGCCTGAGTAGTTTGGGGATCGGCAAGCTCAAACAGTGAAATCTGACCGTTAAGATTATGCTTTGCTTCATAATCAAGATCATCAAGCACTGTGCTGCACACAGCAAGAAGCTGACGGCGATTTGCACCCAAGCCGTCAAATGCTCCGCACTTTATAAGGCTTTCCATTGCTCGGCTGTTCATATTCCTGCCAAAGAGCCGTTTACAAAAATCGTAAAAGGATTCATAGGGTTTTTTAAGTCTTTCCGATATTATTTCGTCAATAAACCCCTTTCCTATGTTTTTGATTGCAAGGAGTCCGTAGCGTATATTTCCGCCGGCAACGGTAAATCCGTGGTTGCTTTCATTAACGCTCGGCGGCAAAACACTTATGCCGAGGCGCTGACATTCACTGATGTAGGAAGCCATTTTGTTTTGATTGTCAAGCACGCTCGAAAGCAATGCCGCCATATACTCCTTTGGGTAATAGCATTTAAGCCAGGCAGTTTTATATGAAATTGAAGCGTATGCCGCTGCATGAGATTTGTTAAATGCGTAGGACGCAAAGCTCTCCATTTCATCATAAATGGAGTTTGCCGTTCTTTCGTCAACTCCTCTGCGCAGGCAACCGTCAACAAGAATCTTGCCGTTTTCATCTGTTAATCCGTGTACAAAAATACTCCGTTCTTTTTCCATTACAGAGTGTTTTTTCTTGCTCATTGCACGGCGAACAATATCTGCCCGTCCAAGACTGTATCCCGCCAGAGTTCGGAAAATCTGCATTACCTGTTCCTGATATACAATACAGCCGTAGGTTACATCAAGAATCTGACTTAACAGTGGATGCTTGTAGCGGATATGAGAAGGGTTGTGGCGACAGTCGATATAGGTTGAAATGCTGTCCATCGGTCCGGGACGGTACAGCGAAAGCACGGCTACAAGATCCTCAATGCTTTCCGGTCTGAGCTGAGTAAGCACATTTTTCATACCCTGACTTTCAAACTGAAAAACACCCTCGGTGTGTCCCTTTGAAATCATTTTAAAAACCTCGGGGTCATTTTCTACGCAATCGTCAGGACTGTACCGAGGATTTGAACGCTTGATTATTCTTTCAGCTTCCGCAATAACGGTAAGGTTTCTAAGACCGAGAAAATCCATTTTGAGCAACCCAAGCTCTTCGAGCGTAGTCATGGGAAATTGGGTTACGATGTTATCGTCATTTTTTGACAGGGGAACATAGTCTGACACCGGCCTGTCGGTAATTACAACTCCTGCGGCATGCATAGTTGCATGTCTGGGCATTCCCTCTATGCTCATTGCTATATCAAGCAGAGTTTTTGTCTGCTCATCTTCAGTGTATTGCCTTTTCAGCTCCGGACTCAGGCTCAAAGCCTTTTCTATTGTGATATTCAGCTCCATAGGAACAAGCTTTGCTATTGAGTCTACCGTAGCATATGGAATTGCAAGAGCTCTTCCCACATCTCTTATAGCACCCCTTGCCGCCATTGTACCAAAGGAAATAATCTGTGCAACATGATCCTCTCCGTATTTTCGCACAACATAGTCGATTACCTCTCCCCTGCGCTCCTTACAGAAATCAATATCAAAATCGGGCATACTGACTCTTTCGGGATTTAAAAAGCGTTCAAAGAGCAGATTGTATTTTATCGGATCAATGGCAGTAATACCAATACAATAGGCACACAGGGAACCTGCACCGGAGCCTCGTCCCGGACCTACGGGTATATCATTGCTCTTTGCATATTGTACAAAATCATTTACAATCAGGTAGTAATCAACAAATCCCATTTCGTTGATTGTTTTAAGCTCATATTCAAGACGGTCAATGAGAGCTTTGTCAGGGTTTTCACCATAGTGCTCATACAAGCCCTTATAGCAGCTTCTTTTGAAAAATTCAAAATGATCCTCATTGTTCGGAACATCAAATCGGGGAAGCTTTCTTACTCCAAACTCAAAGTCAACATTGCACATATCGGCAACTTTTGAGGTATTCTCAACTGCGTCGTTATAGTCCGGGAACATCTCCAGCATTTGAGCCTCGGTTTTCATATAGAACTCGTTAGTCTGAAACTCCATCCTGTCACTATCCTCAACCGTTCTGTTGGTTTGGATACATAGCAATATATTATGAAGCTTACTGTCAGACTGTTCAATATAATGACAGTCATTAGTAGCAACTGTTTCTACTCCGGCATCTCTTGCTACCCTTGCAAGCAGAGGGAGGATTCGCTGCTGTTCCTCAATTCCGTGATTCTGAAGCTCTATGAAAAAGTTTTCTTTTCCGAAAAGGTCACGGTAATACATTGCCTTTTTCAAAGCTTCGTCGTAGCTGCCGTCAAGCAGCTTTTGAGGTATCTCACCTGCAAGACAGGCAGAAAGACAAATTAAACCCTCGTGATATTGCTCCAAAAGCTCATCGTCTATTCTCGGTTTTGAGTAGAATCCTTCGGTAAAGCCCTTTGATACAAGCTTGATAAGATTCTGATAGCCTGTGTTATTCTTGCAAAGCAGTACCATATGGTAATATTTTTCATATGAGGAGCTTTTATCAAGTCGAGATTTGGGCGCAACATAGACCTCACAGCCAATAATCGGCTTTATGCCCTCCTTTTGGCAAGCTCGGTAAAAGTCAATAACTCCGTACATAACCCCGTGGTCGGTTATCGCAAGCGCAGTCATACCCTTTGAACGAGCCGCCTTGGCAATTTTTGCAATACGGCAGGCTCCGTCAAGCAGACTGTATTCAGTATGAACATGAAGATGAACAAATGACATAGCTATTCACCCGATACTTTTGCTTTGAGCTGTCCGTCGGAAAACTCAAGCGTAAATTCTTCGCCTTTTCTAAGCTGTTTTTTTGAGCTTATTACTTCTCCGTCCTTTTGGACTATTGCATATCCTCTGGCGAGAACGGACATAGGATTCAGTCCCTCAAGCTTTGAGGAAAGCTTGAAAAGCTCGGCAGACTTTTTGCCGTAGACAAGCTCAACCTGCTTTTTTACTCTCTCGTTAATAAGATTCAGCTTATTTTCACAGGATAGGATTCTGACGCCCGGCGAATTTGCGGAAATTCGATTCTGAAAGCTTTGCAGCCGTCCCTTTGACCTCTTTAGCTTCAGCTCGGCAAGTGATGATATATATTGCATCTGAGATTTGTAATACTGCTTAAGCTCCGCCTTATCGGGAACCGCAAGCTCAGCCGCCGCAGAAGGAGTCGGTGCACGCATATCGGCTACAAAATCACTGATTGTGAAGTCGGTTTCATGACCTACCGCCGAAATAACGGGAATATTGCAGTTGTAAATTGCATAGGCAAGCTCCTCGCTGTTAAATGCCCACAAATCCTCAATAGAGCCGCCTCCCCTGCCTATGATAATCACATCACAGGCATCAGCCGAGTCAAGCCGATTTATCGCCCGAACAAGCTGCTCCGGCGCACTGCTGCCCTGAACAAGAACAGGACACATTACTATATTGATTGCAGGAAATCTGCGGTTTAGTATGTTGAGGATATCTCTGACAGCCGCACCGGTCGGAGAGGTTATTACTCCGACTGTTGCAGGGAATTTAGGCAGAGGTTTTTTGTGGGCAGAAGAGAAAAGCCCCTTTGCCTCAAGCATCTTTTTGAGCTGTTCATATGCAAGCGCAAGCCCTCCTATTCCGTCGGGCTGCATATCTTCAATATAGAACTGATATTGACCGTTCGGCTCATAAAGAGAGATTCTTCCCTGACAGATAACCTTCATTCCGTCAGCAGGCTCAAAGGCAAGTCTCCGAGCATTGCCTGAAAACATTACGGCACGGATTACAGATTTTTCGTCCTTAAGAGAAAGATAGATATGTCCGCTTCTGTAATGGTTTGTGAGATTGGAAATCTCTCCTGTCAGAAAAACGATATTAAGCCGAGGATCATTTTCTATCAGAGATTTTATATAAAAGTTAAGCTGTGAAACGCTTAATACCTTTGGCTTATTAAAATCAGGTGTGTACATTTTTAAACTTCCTGTAAGCAAGATATGCGATTCCTGCCGCATTATCGGTTGAAAAAGACGGTTGGGCGAAAATCGCATTATATTTTTCTTGAAAAGAATTTTTAATTATGGTATCGGACATAACCCCACCAGCATAAAGCAGCGGAAGCTTTCCGTATTTTTCAATCAGCTTATCTGTCATAAGCGCAAGGGACTGTTTTATATATTCAATGCAGTAGGCTGCAATATATTCACTTGATCTTCCCTGTGAATACAGATTTTCACAAATATTTTCAACACCGCTAAGGCAACAGTTTTGACCCTTCATTGCAGGTCTGACAGAAATTTTTTCGGTATTTTTCAGAGCAAGTTTTTCAAGCTCTGCTCCGCAGGGAAAGCAAAGTCCGAGCATAAGACCGACTCTGTCTATTGCCTGACCCGCATGTAAATCAAGGGAGGAGGCTGCCTGTTCAAGTGCAAATCCGGTACCGCTTCCGTTTGCAATCACTGCCTCTGTTGTGCCGCCGCTGACATGAAAAGCAATAAAGCGTTCGTCGAATAAATCCTCACGATGTGCCGAAAAAAGTGCAGCTGAGATATGACCCTCCTGATGAGAAAAGCTGAAAAGAGGAATCCTTAGAACCGATGAAATAATTTTTGCCGTGCTTTCTCCAACAGTAAAACACGGCATATAGGAGCCCTCAATCGGTCGGGGCTTTACGGATACCCCTATTGCAGAAATTTCAGAAGTATCAATGTCCTTAATAAGCTCGCAAAATAACGAATGAAGTTGCGCTGTATGATGAAAAACAGCGTCGCTTTGCCTTAATCCGAGCTGACCCTTCTTTACGGGGAGCAGCTTTCTGAGCTGAAACATATCCCCAGTATCGCTGTCATAAAGGGCGGTTGAGGTCGTATAGTTTGAAGTGTCAATTCCCAAGAACAGGCTCATTTTTCTTCCCCGTTATTCCTGATATATGTGCCTAGAATACCGTTGACAAAGCCGCTTTCATCAATGGTGTATTTTTTTGCAAGCTCAACCGCTTCATTTACGGAAACGCTTGAAGGCAC
>CALYYZ010000103.1 GCA_945607165.1 uncultured Ruminococcus sp.
GCAGCAAGAACAGCGTCACCGGTTCTGTTGTCGGTAACATTAATGTACTTTGTGTAGGAGCTGTAGCTTCTGCCTGAGCCGCAGGAGTTAAGGATTTCACCATAGATAAAGAGATCCTTTCCGGTTTTAGCTTTATAGTAGCTTCCAGCTTCTTCTGTAATTGTAGGCCAATAATCAGAAGCATATGCTCCGTCATCGGGAGTTTCAATATGCTTTGCAGCGTCAAAGCGGAAGCCGTCTACACCACAGTCAATACATTCCTTAAGAAAATCTACAACAGCGTCCTGAACATCCTGATTGCCTGTGTTCAGATCAGGGCAAGCAGAAACATGACCCTGAACTACCGACTGTACGGATCCGTCTCCGGCAGAAATTGAGTTGTTGCGGAAATATGTGCTCTTGTTATCGTAAAAGTCCGGCTGATAGGTTTGTACCTGCGTGCTCAAGGAGTTTGGATCGGTCTCTACCTCGTTGCCGAAGTGGTTAGATACTACATCGCAGATAATATTAATGCCGTATTTGTCAGCTTCTTCGCACAGTGCCTTAAGCTCGGCTTTTGTGCCAAGCCAGGATTTCTGAGCTATCGACATACTGACGGGCTGATAAAGCTTCCACCATTGTCCGGCAACATCGTTTGAAGTACCGTAGTCCTTCGGCTGCTGAACAGGTGAAGTTTGAACGGTAGAATAACCTGCGGCGGCGATTGCCGGAAGATTCTCCTTGATTGAGTTGTAAGACCAGTTGAAAGCGTGTAATATTACGCCGTCACCGACATTTTCCTGAATTGCACTGTCAAATGAAACAGGAGTCGGTGTGACTTCTGAAGCGTCTGCAATAGCAGAAAAGGCGAAGGTCGAAGATAGCATAGTAGCCGCTACAACAAGACTTGTAACTTTTTTGATTTTTTTCACCATTTATCATCCTTTCATAGTTTGTTTTATTATATCAGATTAAGCTAAAAAAGTACATAGTTTTACTTACAAATCAAGGAAATTTTTTTTGTGCAATATTACATTATTGGTATATTTGCGCAAAGATATCTGTTCGATAGCTAATAATTATAGTATATATCATATTTAGTTGAGTGTTAGCTGATAAATAATTCTCTTACTGATATGTTTTGCTATTCTGTTTACATCTACTTATCTATAAAAAAGTCGAAAAAGTTAAATCTTTTTTCAGAAAAATAATGCATATTTTTACAATATATGTTATAATATATCCAAATATCAGATAAATTAGCAATAGACAATAATCTGAAATTAGCAACTAAAGTATTCGCACTGCTTATTTTCCTATTACTATGCGTTATTGCATATAATTATCTGGTTATTGTTGTTCATAGGATAAGACGGATTGTCTTTGCTTGTGCGGCAATAAAATTTTAATAAATGCAAGGGAGTGTATTCAAAATGTCAGATATGCAGCAGTATAAATGTCCGTGCTGCGGAGGTGCATTAGAGTTTAATGTTTCCGGACAAAATATGAAATGTCCTTACTGTAATACCGAATTTGATATGGAAACAGTAAAGCAGTATGATGAATCGTTAAATCAGCACAAACCGGACAATCAATCGTGGGAGATGCCTTCATCACAGTGGGGAGATGGCGAAACAGGTGATATGAAGATATATATCTGTAAATCCTGCGGAGGAGAGATAATCGGTGATGATACAATGGCATCTACCGACTGTCCGTATTGCGGTAACCATGTTGTTCTTATGGGTCAGTTTTCGGGCGATCTTAAGCCAGATTGCGTTATTCCGTTTAAGCTTGATAAGAACGCTGCAAAGGAAGGCTTAAAAAAACATATAAGTACAAAGAAGCTTGTTCCTAAGCTCTTTAAAAGCGAGAATCACTTAGACGAGATAAAAGGAATATATGTTCCTTTTTGGCTTTTTGACACCGAAGCAGACGCTCAGGTTAACTACAGGGCAACAAAAGTCAGAACTTGGAGTGACAGCCGTTACAGATATACCGAAACAAGCTATTTTGATGTTTTTCGTTCAGGTAGTCTTGCTTTTCAAAATATACCTGTTGATGGTTCAACTAAAATGGAAGACGATTTAATGGAGTCGCTTGAACCCTTCAATGTAAATGATGCGGTTGATTTTCAAACTGCTTATCTGTCAGGATATCTTGCTGATAAATATGATGTTTCTGCCGAACAGAGCGTTTCCCGTGCTAATGAAAGGGTAAAGAGAAGCGCAGAAGATGTTATCAGGGATACTGTCGTGGGATACAATACGGTGAATGTCAACAACTCCTCAATTCAGCATAGAAACGGTAAGTCTAAGTATGCACTGTATCCCATATGGCTACTTAACACTACCTGGCGTGACAAGAAGTATACATTTGCTATGAATGGACAGACAGGAAAATTTATTGGAGATTTGCCTGTTGATTGGGAAAAATTCTGGATGTGGTTCGGTATTCTTGCGGCAATCTTTGGTTCTGTAGCCTACGGACTGCTGTGGATATGGAATTTCTTACTTTGATAGGAGGGGTGAAATATGAGAAAAAGAATCTTTACTTTTTTATTTGTCCTTCTTATCGCCGTTTTATCGGTGATGCCGGTTTTTGCTTCTGAGTCTTCTAATATTTTGGTGTTAGACTATGCAGATGAGTTAACCGACGAACAGGAAATTGAACTGTCGGCTTCTCTTAACGAAATTAAGAGTAAGTACGATATTGAAATAGTTATTGATTTAGTTACGGGTTTAGAAGGATATGATGTTGAAGCTTTTGCTAAAGCTGTTTATAAAGAAAGCAACTACGGCTGCGGAGATAATAAAGACGGAATCTTGTTCCTTTTAGACACAGAAAGCCGACAGTGGTCGATTTTTTCTAACGGAAAAGGAAATAAGATTTTTAATGAATCAGTCCGTGAGGATCTTGTAAGCGGTATCAAATCAGAACTTGCCGATGATGATTACTATAGTGCTTTTAAGAAATTTGTACAGGATTGCGAAGACATAATAGCGAAAAGTAACATCAAATTAAATTCTGTTTTTGAAACGGTTTGCTGTATACTTGTCGGAATTTTAATTTCTGCAATCATAATGCTTGTAGTTAAGTCAAAACTGAAATCAGTTAGAAAACAGCCTGCTGCCGATACCTACATAGTGCCCGGTTCACTTGCGATTTATCAGTCTTATGATAACTTCCTTTACAGAAATGTTACAAAGACAGAAATCAAGAGGGACGACGACGACAGCAGCGGAGGCTCCGGAAGTTCAAGCGGAACATTTTAATTGACAAATAATTCAAAATATTATAAGCTGAAAACCTCTCACATCAAATGATGTTGAGAGGTTTTTCTTATGAACATATTGATTTATCAGTATTTATTCGATTCCAAGAATCTCTTTTGATGCGGTAACTAACTTTTCGCATATTTGTGCAGCATCGTTTTTATCCTTACCGACAGCTGTAATATAGAGCTTAATTTTCGGCTCAGTGCCGCTGGGTCTGATTATTACGGCATTATCGCTTTCAAGATTGAGGGATATTACATTCGATTTGGGCAAATCAATCTCAACCTTTTCTCCGGATACCGTATCTGTCTCATTCTGTTCAAGGTAGTCACAGACCTTAACAGTTTTGTAGCCGGCTATTGAAGAGGGTATATTCTCTCTGATGTCGGCCATTATTTCAGCCATCTTTTGCATACCGGCTGCACCTTCAAATTCAAACGAATAGGTCTGATTGAGGTAATAACCAAATTCCTTATACAGATCATCAATAAGCTCGGCAAGAGAAATGCCTTGTTTTTTATAATAAGCCGCCATTTCGCATACGAGCATAGAAGCTACAACGGCATCCTTATCTCTTACATAGGTTCCCGAAAGATAACCGTAGCTTTCCTCAAATCCAAAAAGATAGCGATTTTCTTCGTTGTTCTTTTCAAGATTTAGTATTACTTCTCCGATATATTTAAATCCGGTAAGCACATTTTTAAGCTCACAGCCGTATTTCTCACATAGCTTGTTAATTAGTTTTGTGGTTACGACAGTTTTTACAACCACAGGTTTCTCGGGCAGCTTGCCGTTAGCCTTTTTGCAGGACAGGATATAATTTGTAAGCATAACACCGTTTTCATTTCCGGTAATCAGTCGATAGCTTCCGTCATAATCCTTTACGGCAATGCCTACTCTGTCCGCGTCAGGGTCAGTAGCAAGCAATAAATCAGGCTGCTCCTGATAGCACAGCTCAAGTCCTTTTGCAAGAGCTTCTCTAATTTCAGGATTAGGATAGGGGCAAGTGGTGAAATTGCCGTCGGGAAGTTCCTGCTCTTTAACTACTTTAATATCATTTACGCCGATTCTGTTAAGTATTTTCCTGACAAGCTTATTGCCGGCACCGTTTAACGGAGTGTAAACAACCTTAAGATCAGTACTCTTGCAAATTCCGGGATTAACCTGCTGCTCTGCAACTTTATCAAGATAAGAGTCGTACACGCTATCGTTTACATATTCAATTAATCCGGATTCTAAGGCTTTATCAAAGTCAGCTACTTTAACATCTTCAAAAACATCAAGCTTACAGATTTCGTCATATACAGCCTGAGCAGCAACATCAGTCATCTGGCAGCCGTCTTCGCCGTATGCCTTATATCCATTGTAAGCTGCGGGGTTATGGCTTGCTGTAACCATAATTCCGGCTTTGCAATTCAAATATCTTACGAGATAAGACAATACGGGAGTAGGCTGAAGCTCTTTAGTTATATAAACCTTAATTCCGTTAGCTGCAAGAACTCGAGCGGATTCTATCATAAACAAATCAGCCTTAATGCGGCTGTCGTGAGAGATAGCAACGGAACCTGTTCCATATCTTGCAATAATATAGTTTGCAAGTCCCTGAGTAGCCTGTCTGACAACATAAATATTCATTCTGTTGGTTCCTGCACCGATTATACCTCTAAGACCGGCGGTACCGAATTTCAAGGATGTATAGAATCGTTCATATTTTTCTTCTTCATTATCCTTTATGCTGTCAAGTTCAGCGATCAAGTCTTTATCCTCTACAGCTTTTTTACACCAGCTGTCATAAGCATTTTGAATACTCATAAATTACCCCCAAAAATACGAATGTCATATTTTAAAATACTCCAAACAATCTATAATATACCATAATTTGCAAATAAAAACAATGCATATTATGCCGAAATTAATAATGACAGAAGTATATTTTAGTTGATTTTTTCAAGTTTATAACTAAAATCTGATTCCAAAATACTGTATCCTGCTTCTTTTGCTTCCGAATAAATATTGGCAAGATTCCATTGTGAGTCCTTAGGAATATAGATATATCTCGGAGTTTTATCTGTATTCAGAGAATAATAGGTTTTCAGCCTGTCAATATTGGATTCGTGAGATTCCGAAAGCCATGCTGAAAGGGTACCATACGGAAATTCAGCTGCGAGATAACAATATGTGCGGCCGGTAAGAAACAGAATATTATCTTTTTCTTTAAGACCATAATAGTTTAAGTCGTTACACACTGTTTCATAATTTTCTTTGTTCTCAGGCGTAGTAAAAATACCCTTCGCAGGACCTGTTGAAATTTGTGCGGTAAGCGATTTCATTCCTCCAAATTCCCAGAAGCAATGCTCAGCCTTGACGGTTATTTGAAATCCTGCCTGAATTACAAGCATCAATCCAACGAGAGCAAAACTAAATCTCTTTACCCAAACTGCATATTCAATCTCATCGGGTTTTTGTTTCATTTCGCTGATCAGCTGAGCAAGGAACACTAGGCTTGCAATATTTGTTGCAGCACAGGCCATGGAAATTACATAGAAGCGTTGATTTGACGAGAAACAAACCGAAACCGAATATATAAGTCCAAGAATAAACAGAGAGGAAAACAGAGCGCCCGGCTTTTTATCACACAATATGTAGGATGTAAAGCCCACAAATATAAGTGGGAACATCAGTGCATTGTATGTTGAAAAAGTAAGCTGAGGTTGAATTAAAACATAACAAAATAGCGTAATTGCCGTCGAAATGATTAGATAAACCGAACGGTGTACCTTCCTCTTACGATCTAAAAGCATTGCAAGCAACACTAATCCGTATACATCTACAGCTATAAAGAATAGCGGATGTGAGTTATAAATTGCATCTACATATTGCAAAAACATATGAATTAATCCAACCTGCGGATGTTCGGGATCAGTCATAAGGTAGGGAAGATATTCAAGAATTTGATTGATACTTATTCTTGACAGGGCAAACACAAGGAAAACTGCGGCTAAAATAAATACGCCTATACTGAAATAAAGAAATGATTTCGGAGCAAATATTTTCTCTTTAAATAATATGCTGACATTCTTATTCTTTATAATCTGATGGACAATTACACATAAGCCGTACAAAACATATGCGATTGCAAGATAAGGACAGCAAAGCACAGACGCTGCAAGGCAAAGACCGGCAGCAATCAGCGGCAGCTTCTTTTCGCAGTCTGCGGTTCCCATAAGAACTCCCGTTAAGACAACGAAGTCAAGACCCATTGTATTATAACTCATAGCCATAATGTCAT
>CALYYZ010000104.1 GCA_945607165.1 uncultured Ruminococcus sp.
TGATTATTGCATTCTTGATTGACTTGAATTCCTTGTTTTGGGCAAGCGGAATCCTGTCAGACATTTCATCCGTGTAGGTGCGGATTGTGTTTTCCTTTTGCTCATACCACAGGTCATACAGCTTTTTGATTCTGTCATCGCTTGCAAGCTCAATAACAATAGAATCCACAAGTGCTTTTACATCAGGCTTCAGATAACCGTAAACCTTTTTGCCGCTTGTTTTCGAAAGTCTGTCGGCAAGTTCCAACAGCTTATGCTGAATTGACGCATTGATATATATTTCCGAGTTTATTTTCGAAACCAAATCATCTACAATGTCACGAACCTCTGCTCGGAGCTTATCCCTATGCTCGGTTTGCCTTTCATAGATGCTCATTAAATCCTGCTGAAAAATATCTTTTTCAAATGACGAGCGCAGATTTTCAACTCCCTTTTGCGTGAGATAGCCTTCGTTCTCCACAGTTGAATATGCAATCAAATGCACATGAGGGTGGTGCGATTCATTATGAAATGCCGCATACCAACGAAGATTCTCCATCGGTATTTTAAGATTTTTAGCAAGTGCTTCTGTCTGTGTGCGGAGCATATCTCGCCAGCGAGTTCCTGTATTAAAGCCAAGCCGTTCTGCATCTTCTCTGCGAATAGAAATTATCGCAGTCCAGATATTGCCCTTGTGTTTATCAAGTTCTTCCGTTACTTTACTCAACTGAACCTGAACACCGTCATCGGTAAACAGTCCGTGTGAACCGAATCTTTCTGCACGAGGACGGGTAGCAATGTAATCGGCATATGCTTTTCTGCCCGAGATTTCATAAGCATAATCTTCCATTACTCTTGAGATAAAATCAGATGCCGAGCCTTGATTTTGTTTTTCAAGGTAATCAGCGTACTCAAACATATCCTTGCTGTCGGGAAAATCTTTTAAGATTTTTTCAATTAGATTCTTCTGTTTCGCTGTCACAGGAGCAAACTTTTTAGTGTCATCAATTTTCTCAACTCCCTCACGGGTAGCAATGTATTTTGCATAACCGCCTGCGCTTACTTTACGATTAGGCTTGAGATATTTGAATTTCGTAACTAATTTTGCCACAAATAATTATCCTTTCTGCCAATCGTATGCATCATCAAATGAAAATGAACCGTTGAGCCGTTTGACTTCCTTGACGCACTCGCCACGAAGTTTTGTAAGAGTTATCTTATCTATATCTTGTGACGAGGCAATAATATTCATCGTCATTGCAAGCTCTACAGCTAATTTAAAAATCAGTCTGCTCATTCGATTGTCACTCTCGGCAACGATAGACTTCAATGTAGAGGTAACCACATTGGGAAGATACTGACTGTTATCGTTTGAGGAAAGGTAACCCACATAGAATATGATTGCCTTTTCAATAAATTCACTTCGACTGGAGCAGTTATCTGCCTTGTAAATGTCCTGAACCATATCGAGCGTTGATTCTTTTATCCATAGTGCAAACTTCCGTTTTACTTCTTTTCTGTTATCCGTTTCATTCAAGTGCAAAACCTCCTTTAAAGTCACAACCCATAGTTGCAACTCCTGTAATTTTGGCATTTTATTCGGCTATTCAGGCAGTTAAACCCACAAGTACAGCCCCAAGGCTGAAAATTAACCCCTATGGATTTTTGAGGCTGAAAAGTGCGAAAAAACGCATGGCAGTCGGCGTTGCCGTCTGCCGTAAACCGACACGAGGGAGCGACTGCAACCCCGTGTTTTTCTCCTGCTTAAATACCTACCCTTGAAAAACTGCCCGAATTGCCGTAACTTCGATTTTTCACACCTTGCCACAAACCGCCTGATTTTGGCTTTTATGCGATTTCGGATACTTTCCCGACTTCTCCTTTAAACGCCGACACAGGGAGAATGTGGCGAGAATACTGCCGTTATTCTTTACTTAATCACTTTGCCGTTTATCACTTCAAAATTGCACTCGGTATATGACAGTCCGTACTCCTTGACTTCACGGTTAAGAATATCAAACATTGATTGCTCAATACTGCGTGAGCTGAGTTTTATTTCATCACTCAAAGTATCATAGCAAATCCATTCCTCACTATCGGGTGTGTCCTTTACAAGAATATCAAATCCGAGGAGCATTTTATCGGGAGTAGGAAATACAACAGCGTTGATTTTCACACAGCCGACTGTCAGTGAAGCAAAAAGAGTGTCGTGCTTGTCCTTTGGATTTTCGGAAAGTAATTTCTTGACATCGCTTATCGACAAATACATTTTGAAAATATATTTTTCCCCGAGTTGCTTTTTCAATTTCTTTCTCTCGTTCATAAAATCATACCACCTATTCCCATATCTTCATCAGGTGAATCAAACAGATTGTTCTGCTCAAGGTTTTCATAGAATTTCTCTGCACTGTCAGTCACGGCTTCGTTTAAAACATTCAAGTCAAAACCGCAGTCCTTGTAGCCCTGCGATACTGTATCGTAGTAACTTGCACTGGGCAATCCGAAATTCTGCTTAAGATTCATAATGTAAACCATTGCAGTAAGTTCTGAACCGCTATTCAATTTCACAGGCAAGTCCTGTTTGAAGTAATGAGATGGATAGCCCTCGTAACGGTCAAGGAGTTTTTCATCTCTCGGCTGAAGCTCCCACAGTGCAACGGGAACGGACTTGCCGTTGCTGGGTGCGATTGTCGCATAGGAGCAGTGAGGCATACCCTTAAACTGCAATTCATAATTCTCTACTACACCCTTTCCCACAAGTTTGGCTGTGGGGCAACGATATTTCATCTGTTTAAGATTGAGGTTACTGCCATAGGCAATGTATAATTTTTTACTCATAATAGATTTCTCTCCTTACATACTCATAACAAAACCCGAAGTTTCTTCCTGTTCATCATTTGGAACAGGATTGACTTCGGGTTCGTTGATATTTATATTTTCGTTTGTATTCTGAACTGTATCGTTCAATTGTGAGGCTCGTTTTTGAGCAAGTCTTTCCTTTTGCTTTTCAGCCTGTGCAGGATCCTTCCACGCAATGTTGCCATCAAGATTTTTCAGCAGATGATGACGAGCTGTCTTAAACTCGTCACCGATTAAGCCAAGTCGGAGCAACCAAGTACGAAAAGTATATTTTTCATTATCCGATACAGTTTTAGCGTGTCTTGCAGATTTCTGAATCAACGACTGATGACTGATTGCAAGGCACAGCTGAATCGCTGACTTTACTTCGCCTGCGTGTAAGGTTGAATTGAAAAGACGAAATTCAATAGTACCTTTGTAGAACACGCTGTGAAGATTCAGTGCGTGATAGCGTGTGTCGTCATAGTGTCGGTAACTATAGTCCTCGCCGTCATACCACATTGACTTTATCTGCTCCATTGACATCGGAGGACGGTTATTGATTTCATCGAGGAAGCGTGTGTCCATCTTCTGACAGTAATGCTCACGGGAAACATTCACTTTCAATGCTTTGTATAGCAAGTCCTCTTTTGCCGCCATAATATTTACGATATTGCGAAGTGTTTTCGGTGTGTGTCTTGACGCATCTATATGGCAATGCAAACCACAGCTTGAGTTGACTCTCGCTCCTGCGCCACGAAGCTTTCTGACTAACTCCTGTATGGTTTCTATATCATCATAGTTACAAATCGGTGTGACAAACTCCACCGAGTACAGAGAGCTTGCATTCTGCCCTGAACGGTTTTCACAACGGACGCTTGCGTCACGCATAATCTTCCACATCCTGCCGTCATCATCACGGACAGAATATGCATCATAGCAACCGCCGACATGAGTTGCGTCTGTATGAAAATAACCGGCAATCACTTTCGCCGCAGTACTGCGAGTGATTCCGGTCATTTCTATTTCTATTCCGAAGTTTTGATTTTTCAAATTATCACCTCAGTATTTTCTTCCTGCGGCTTTGGCTTTTTAGGCTTGGGCGGTTTTGTCTGCAATCCTTTCATATCAATAAACTCTCTGACATTTGAAGGAACATATTTTGCATACAGAGAGTCCACAGATTTTTCAAGCTCTTCCTTGAAATCCAAATCACGCTGTGACATATACAGCCTGATTGCATTCAGCTTTTCATCGTCATACATTATGCTTACGCTTGTTTTCTTCATAAAAAATCACCTCGTTATTTCTTATTGCTTTGATTTACATATTTGATATTGGGTATCTTCAGCCACTTTGTCCATCCTCGACCGTTAAGCTCTGTTTTGACAACTCCGTAGGCTGTGCCTTGTGCTTCAACTACTTCACCGTTGCCGATATACACTCCGATATGTCCGTCCATCCAGACAGCAAGTCCGGGTGTATTGGGCATATTAGAAATCGGTCCGCTTTCGGTGACATTGCTCCAGATAGAGTTTGCACCGCAATCTGTAAAACCGTTTGAGCCTGCAACAATTTCTCCGCTGTCAGCATTGTACCAAGCATAAGATTTTATCAAGCCTATGCAGTCGCAGACTCTCTTGCCGAGCCACTTCTCTCCGACCTGTCGCATTTCACCGCCTGCCTCGTTGTTACCGGGATACAGACTTGCCTGCCCATCAAGATATTGCTTTGTGCAGACCTGACCGTAACCGCCGTAAACATAACCCCAACCTTTTTTGTATGCATTTTCACACCACTTGACAAGGTCGAGATTATTTTTCGTGGTCTTGTCAGTAAAGCCTGCGGTACTGATTTCAGCACCTTTGATTGACTGCATCATCTTTTGAAACTCGTCATACTTTATCTCCGTTCCGAATTTCTGATTGACAGCTTTTATCAAATCCTCATCAGACTGATTCTTCTTGAAACAGGATACGAAGTTTTTTACAAAGTCCTTGTCCTCTGATTTATCGGACAAGGAGAATAGATAGATAACCTCTGCCTGCGTGTTATAGTCGGACAACTTTTTATTTTTCAGTTGATTTTCAACCTCTGTCATTGTATCGTTGATAAGCTGTAGATTTTCCATCTGCTCGGCTGAGATGTTTTCTTGTATAGTCTGGTTGAGCTTGTCTGTGTCAATATCCATACTGCCGTTGAAAATTGAAACAACAGCAATAATCGGCATAACCACAATTATGATTATGCCGATAACTATACCGCCTATTGTTTTTATGACCTTTTTATCTGTGAGCAGAGCAACTGCTATTTTCTTTAGTGCCGCACCTACGGTAGCACTCATTGAATCACCTCCGTAACGCAAAAAATCCGATTGAAATTCATTTAAGAAAATCAATCGGAATTTTATGCTTACTTTAAAGCTTTTTTAAATCTTTCTATAAACTCTTCATTCATATATTTCATTGGTGGTATGTGAATAAAAACTGCCTTTCCGCCAGATTTTTTCAAAGCATACCAATATGCCTCGTTACATAAATAATGGGTAGGATTATCAGAAATATAACTTTCAAGTCCATTAGAGTACATTCTATGATTTAGATATTCTATATCTATATTTGTAGATACTCTAACACCATCTCGAACAGCAACTTGGTCAATTCGGACTCTATCTTTAAGCTTTTTATCAACGCCGAACATATATATCATATCAAAATGAGCATCAATAGCTTCAATGTTTCTCTTTACTCCGATAAAAGAATTTGTAAGCAAGTAATTATTTTCTGATAACGCCTTCACTAAAATGGACGAAGCATTATATTGTCCTTTAAATCCTACAAATAAATTTTTCATAACAGCCTCATGAAAAGTTCTGCTCAACATTCGTGTTTAATTACTTTATACCTTTTCCATTTAGAAAGAACACCGTTATAGCTTTCGCCTTTACTTTTAACAAAAGGTTTAATGCCCACAGAAAAAATCACAGAATGCATTAGTGTTTGAAACAGATAACTTTTCCGTTTAATAATATCAGAATGCAAGTTATCTGAAAGGTGATGGGCTTTGCTTGCAAGTTTTTTATTGATAGGATTCCTGTTGAACGGAAGATTATATATAATTTTCCCACTTATCTTTGCACCGGAATATTTCAGAAGCTTTGTTAATATTTTGCTTGTATCTCCGCTTCCGTAATTTTCTCCTGTTACTACGCTTATAGCATATTTATTGTGTAACAGCTGTTCAATTACAAAATGACCTCTGTCTATAAATTGTTTTAGCTGACCGGACATGTTACTTGCGTATGTTGGAGTACCGATTATCAATCCATCAGCACATTCAATCTTTTTGGACAGCTTTTCTGCATCATCATCCATATAACATTTTCCTGTTTTATAGCAAGAACAACAGCCACTACAAGGAGAGATATTTAAACTATTAATATCAACATACTCCACTGAAACATTTTCCTTTTGAAGTAAATGTTTTTCCATAGCGTGTAATATTTTTGCAGTAGCACCATTTTTTCGTGGACTACCGTTGATAATGACTATATTCATAAAGTATCCTTCTTTACCACTTGTAAATCAATTATTATACACTCATCATACCATTGATAGCGAAATTTGTCTATAAATTTTTATCTACCGCCTGCACTGCCGAAAATCTCTGCTTTGTATTCGGGGGACTGAACGAGTAAAAGATAGCGTTCATTACCGCACCTAT
>CALYYZ010000105.1 GCA_945607165.1 uncultured Ruminococcus sp.
GGTATCGGAAACGGTATTTCTATTCTCCTCTTTGCAGGTATTGTTGCTCAGCTTCCCGCTACGCTCAGCATACTCGGTCAGTATTTCGCACTCGGATTCGGTGCTAATCCTCAGATTCAGTACTACTTCCTTGTACCTCTTTGGGTTATCATTTTCCTGGCTGTTATTTGGGTTATTACCTTTATGCAGGACAGCGAAAGAAGAATCCCCATTCAGTACGCTAAGCGTGTTGTCGGCAGAAAAATGTACGGCGGTCAGTCAAGCCACCTTCCCATAAAGGTTGCTCTCGGCGGTGTACTTCCCGTAATTTTTGCCAGCTCAATTCTTTCAATACCCGGCACAATCAACCTGTTTATCGGTGCTAAGGAAGGTTTCTGGGGAGCTTTCTTCTCTGCCTTCCAGACCAACGGCTGGTTGTATATGGTATTATACTTCATCCTAATTTTAATGTTCGCTTATTTCTATACAACAATTCAGTACAATCCTATTGAAATGGCAAACAATCTGAAGTCAAACAACGGAACAATTCCGGGTATCCGTCCCGGTGCTCCCACTGCAGAGTATATCAAGAATATTCTTTCAAGAATTACTCTTATCGGTGCTTTGTTCCTCGCAGTTATTGCTTTGATGCCTCATATTTACGGTGCTGCAACCGGAATGGGCAATATGGCAATCGGCGGTACTTCAATCATCATTCTCGTAGGTGTTGCTCTTGAAACTGTTAAGCAGCTCGAATCTCAGATGATGATGCGTCATTACAAAGGTTTTCTTGACTAATTGCTGAAAAAGGAGTATAATAATATGAACATTATTATGTTAGGCGCTCCCGGTGCAGGAAAAGGCACTCAAGCTGCTGTACTTTGTGAGCACTTTGGTATTCCCACAATTTCAACCGGAAATATGATCCGTGAGGCGCTGAAAAACGGCACTGAGATGGGACTGAAGGCTAAATCCTTTATGGATGAGGGCAAGCTTGTTCCCGATGAGGTTGTAATCGGCATTGTTAAAGAAAGACTTTCCGAGGACGACTGCAAAAAGGGATTCATCCTTGACGGCTTCCCCAGAACCATTCCTCAGGCTGAGGCTCTTGACACTATGGGCGTTGAAATCGAGTATGTTATCAACATTGATGTTGCTGACGAAAGAATCATCAACCGTATGTCCGGACGCCGTGTCTGCGAAAATTGCGGCAGACCCTACCATCTTGTGAATCTTAAGCCCAAGAAGGACGGAGTTTGTGATGATTGCGGAGGCACCCTTGTTCAGCGCAAGGATGATCACCCCGACACTGTGCTTGCTCGTCTTGATGTTTACCACAAAGAGACAGAGCCGCTTGCTGACTACTATAATAAGCAGGGCAAGCTTGTTAATGTTGAAGGACAGGATAATGTGGAAGACACAACTGCCCTCATTCTTAAGGCGATCGAGGCGTAAGCATGGTAGTTATTAAGACAGCACGGGAACTTTCAAAAATGAAAGACGCATGCAGAATTTCTGCCGAGGCACTCCGTGTTGCAGGCGAGGCTGTTAAGCCCGGTGTAACTACTTATGAAATAGATACATTAGTCCGCAAATATATCGAGAAACAGGGAGCCACTCCCTCGTTTCTCGGTTACGGCGGTTTTCCTGCGAGTGCGTGCATTTCCGTAAATGATGTGGTTATCCATGGCATACCCAGTAAGAAACAAATCCTAAAAGACGGCGATATAGTAAGTGTTGATGTCGGCGCTTTCTATGAGGGGTTTCACGGCGATAACGCCTATACATTCCCCTGCGGAAAGATAAGCGCAGAAGCACAGTCCTTGCTTGACGCCACTCAGGAGAGCCTTTTTGAGGGAATAAAAATGGCTCTTGCCGGTAACCGAATCGGTGATATCGGCAGTGCGGTTCAGAGGTATGTCGAAGCTCGCAGTTACTCGGTGGTACGAGATTTTGTCGGCCACGGCGTAGGTGCGAAATTACACGAGGACCCAAGCGTACCCAACTACGGAACTCCGGGAAGAGGAGTAAGACTTATTCCCGGTATGACAATCGCTATTGAACCGATGATAACTCAAGGAAGCTACGAGGTTCGTGTGCTTGACGACGAGTGGACTACCGTTACAAAGGACGGTAAGCTTGCCGCCCATTTTGAGCATACGGTAGCCATCACAGCCGATGGGCCTAAAATAATGACCTTGTGCGATTAAGGGTGACTTATGAGCATTGTGAAGGGCAGTATTGTTCAGGCTAAGGCGGGGCGTGATAAGGAAGGCTTTTTTGTTGTTATTAAGACAGAGGATGAATTTGCTTTTATTGCCGACGGCAAACGAAGAAGGGTTGAAAATCCCAAGCGTAAAAAGAAAATTCATCTTGCAGCAACAAAAACGGTTATTGACGGTTCATTTGAAACCAATCCGCAAGTAAAACGAATTTTAAATAATTTTAAAAACGGAGGTTAACGGTATGTCGAAACAGGATGTTATTGAAGTAGAAGGTATAGTCAGAGAAGCATTGCCAAACGCTCAGTTTAAGGTGGAGCTTCAAAACGGTCATGTGATATTAGCTGTTATTTCAGGCAAGCTGAGAATGAATTTCATTCGAATTTTGCCGGGCGATAAGGTTACTGTGGAGATGTCTCCATATGACCTGACCAGAGGCAGAATTACTTGGCGTTCAAAATAAGCCGAGTGAAACACAATTTTAGAAAGGAATGATTACACAATGAAAGTCAGACCTTCAGTAAAGAAAATGTGCGATAAGTGCAAAGTAATTAAGAGAAAAGGTAAGATTTTGGTAATTTGCGAAAACCCCAAGCACAAGCAGCGTCAGGGTTAATTACCTTAGAAAACAAAATTTTTGAAATTATATGGAGGTGCAACTGAATGGCTCGTATAGCAGGTGTTGACTTACCAAGAGATAAAAGAGTTGAAATCGGTTTAACTTATATCTACGGTATCGGCCGTAAAACTGCAGACGACATCATTGCTGCAACAGGTGTTAATCCCGACACTCGTGTCAGAGATTTAACAGAAGAGGATATTGCAAAGCTCAGAGAGTATATTGAGCATAACTGTCGTGTTGAAGGTGACCTTCGCCGTGACATTGCTTATGATATTAAAAGACTTATTGATATTGGTTGTTACCGTGGCGTTCGTCACAGAAAGGGACTTCCCGTAAGAGGTCAGCGTTCAAAAACAAACGCTCGTACTCGTAAGGGTCCCCGCAAAACCATGGCTAATAAGAAGAAGTAAGGAGGGCAAAGGACTATGGCAGCACCAAAAGGTGGTAAGAAGGTTATTCGCCGTCGCCGTGAGCGCAAAAATATTGAAAAGGGCGCAGCGCATATCCAGTCAACTTTTAACAATACAATAGTTACTATTTCCGATACACAGGGCAACGCTGTTTCATGGGCAAGCGCAGGCGAGCTCGGATTCAGAGGCTCTAAAAAGTCAACTCCGTTTGCCGCTCAGTCAGCAGCAGAAACAGCTGCAAAGGCAGCAATGGAACACGGAATGAAGTTTGTCGAAGTCTATGTAAAGGGACCCGGACAGGGCAGAGAGGCTGCAATCCGTGCATTGCAGACAGCAGGACTTGAGGTAACAATGATTAAGGATGTTACTCCCATTCCTCACAACGGATGCCGTCCTCCCAAGAGAAGACGCGTGTAGTATTATTTAAGGAGGATATTAACATGGCTAAGAATATGCAGCCTATCGCTAAGCGTTGCAGAGCACTCGGTATATCTCCCGCAGTAATGGGTTACTCAAAGAAAACTTCTAACAGAAACCCCGGCGGTAAGATGAGAAGAAAAAAGAGCGAGTACAGCATGCAGCTTACCGAAAAGCAAAAGGTAAAATTTATTTACGGCATTATGGAAAAGCAGTTCAGAGCTTACTATGAAAAGGCTGAAAAGGCTGAGGGTAAGACCGGTGCCGTATTGCTTACACTTATTGAGCGCAGACTTGACAATGTTGTTTTCAGACTTGGTCTCGCAGCAACAAGAAGAGAAGCAAGACAGCTTGTTAACCACGCACACTTTACCGTAAACGGTAAAAAAGTAAACATTCCCTCATATCTTGTTAAGGTCGGCGATGTTATAGCAGTTAGCGAAAGAAGCCGTCAGACAGCAAGATTCAAAGCAATCGCTGAGGGTGAAACAGCTACTGCAATCACTCCTAAGTGGCTTGAGAAGGACGAGAGCCTTCTCGGCGGTAAGGTTGTTGCAGCAGTACAGAGAGAGGACATTGACTTTCCTGTTGAAGAACACCTCATCGTTGAGTTGTACTCCAAGTAATCCCAATTATCACAGGCAGATTACACATACATTGGCCGCATAGTTGCGGTCGCACAATGTTAGGAGGATTCGCGAATGATTGAAATTGAAAAGCCCAGAATTGAAACCGAGGAATTAACCGAGGACGGAAAGTACGGCAGATTTGTTGTGGAACCCCTTGAGCGTGGTTTTGGAAACACATTAGGAAACAGTCTGCGTAGGGTTTTGCTTTCCTCACTTGAAGGCTGTGCTGTCACTTCTGTAAAGATCGACGGTGTTCTTCACGAATTTTCAACTATTCCCGGCGTAAAGGAAGACGTTACGGAAATTGTTCTCAATTTAAAAAGTCTTGTTGCTAAGCTTCACGAGACTGCACCTAAGGTTGTAGAAATCGTGGCTGAAGGTCCTTGCGTTGTTAATGCCGAGAATATTAAGTGTGACGATGAGGTTGAAATACTAAACCCTGAGCTCCACATTGCTACACTCGGCGAAGGCGCAAAGCTGAATATGGAAATAACCATTGACAAAGGCAGAGGTTATGTTCCCGGTGAGCGCAATAAGCAGCTTAGCGGCAACAATGTAATCGGTGTTTTGCCGATTGACTCAATCTATACTCCCGTGTTGAAGGTGAACTACACCGTTGATAACACTCGTGTAGGTCAGATCACCGACTATGACAAGCTCACGCTTGATGTTTGGACAAACGGCGTTATTACTGCCGAAGAGGCTGTTTCTCTTGCTGCAAAGGTACTCACTGAGCACCTTAACCTCTTTGTAAACCTTTCCGACAAGGCTTCAAGCGCCGAGGTTATGGTTGAAAAAGACGACAAGGGCAAAGAGAAAATTCTTGAAATGACAATCGAAGATCTTGATCTTTCGGTTCGTTCGTTTAATTGTCTTAAGCGTGCGGGAATAAACACGGTGGAAGATTTGATTAACAAGTCCGAAGAGGATATGATGAAGGTTCGCAACCTCGGCAGAAAGTCTCTTGAAGAGGTTGTACAGAAGCTTAACTCTCTCGGTTTCAGTCTTCAAAAGGAAGACGAATAAATTACCCTTTAAAATTACGGTAAAGGAGTGAATACAATGCCCGGTACAAGAAAATTAGGAAGAACCACAGCTCAGAGAACTGCAATGCTTCGTGCTATGGTAACTTTCCTTCTCGAAAACGGCAAAATTGAAACAACTGTTACTCGTGCCAAGGAAGTTCAGGCTATGGCAGAGAAGATGATTACTATAGCTAAGAATGATACTCTTCACAACAGACGCCTTGTTTTGGCTTTTGTTACTAAGGAAGCTGTTACTTGCAAGCTGTTTAAGGAGATTGCTCCTAAGTATGCTGACAGAAACGGCGGCTATACAAGAGTGACAAAGATTGGTCCCCGTCGTGGTGACGGAGCTGAGATGGCTGTTATTGAGCTTATCTGATAGTAATATCATTTATAAAGGCTGCGGATTCCGCAGCCTTTTCAAGTATGTGTCAATAATTGTAGTAACCGAAAGAAAAGCATTTTCAATAATCTTATAAAGCTATTAATCCGGTTTTAGCATAAAAGCATCGGGAGTGACCTTGGCTTATCAAGGTCGCTCCCGATTTTCATTATACTTATATGGTTTTATATTGTAGCCTTAAGAGCCGGAAAACACCCTTACTCGCAGTGGAATGGAAAGCTCCTGCGCAATTTTGCGACACTTTTCAATCTCATGCTCGCCGATAACATCAACAACCGAGAAGGCTACTCTGTCGGTAATTGCTCTGCATTTTTTTGCAAAATCGAGCATTGCGTCATATGAGTCTATCCCGAATTTCGGACGGACTGTATTCAGATAATCTTCGGCATTGGAGCAGTTAAGGCTGATTGAAATAAAATCAACACTTTGGCAAAGCTCAGCGGAAATATCTCTTTCATTTATAAGACTTCCAAGTCCGTTTGTGTTCACTCTTGTCCTCAGTCCGTATTCGCTCTTGATATATTCAGCGGTTTTCTTTAAAACCTCAAGAGAATTTGTTGGCTCGCCGTAGCCGCAGAACACAACCTCTTCGCAGCCGTTAAGGCCAAACTCATCTATTGCCCTTTTTACCTCTTCAAAATCAGGATTGTGGTCAAGCCATAGGCTTGAGGCACTTCCTATTGCGTTGGTCTGACTGCGGATACAAAAGGTAC
>CALYYZ010000106.1 GCA_945607165.1 uncultured Ruminococcus sp.
GTAGGGTATCTCGTCAATAAACCGCCATAAGTCCTCAACATCTGTGGGGGCTTTCATCATAAATTCTTCTTCAACCTTACTCATACAGTGTTCGGTGGATTGGATAATCAAATCATCTAAATCCTTAAAATATGTATAAATCATAGAAGTGTTATATCCGCAATGCTTAGCCAAACCCCGAATGCCGGTGCCGTGAAGCCCTAAATCTGCAAAACCGTCATAACATTTTTCCATAAGCTCAATTTTTTTTAAATTCCATTGTTCCTCTGTATAATTCGCCAAATTTCAGCCTCCTTAATTCAAATCATTTGTTCTGAATAACAGTATAACATACAACTGATTAAAATGCAATATGTTCAGTATCATCTCCACACGCAAATTCCGACAACTGTAACGGCGTTAGACCATTTATTAAAATTCAACGCCGTTATTGAATTTATTAAGTTTTTATCAGCTTATTTTATTACGCTTTTTTAATGCGATAATTAGTATAAAGCCTGAAAATGCAGCTATATAAATCAAAAAATTCGATGAGTTTGAATCTCCTGTTTGAGGAACACCGTCATCTATTTTTGTTGAATTTATCGGTTCGTCTGATGTAGAATTAATTGGTTCAGACGGAGTTGCTTCAGCCTTTACTGTGAAACTAAAACGATTAATTGCATAATCTGATTCTACAACAAGAGTATGTGTACCTTCTTCTAAAGTGAGCAAAAATTCCTTCTTTAATGTGATTTGTGTTTTATCATCAGAGATACTGTATTTATCTTCGGTAATGACATTGTCATCAACACTTACCGAAATTAAATCTCCTATATTATCTTCTATATTATCTCCTATATTATCTGAAAGCGTAAGCTGTATGTCAGCCATATTTTTCGACCATACAATAGTTTCATTATAATTATTATATGTCACTTTTTTTACGGTTTCCTGATCATTTGAAGTATGCTCAAGCTCTCCTACTCTTATAACGCCTAAACCTACACAATTCTTACCGGTTTTAGGGTCTGCAGAAGCACGGTGATAATAACAAAGATGTATTTTGTCCGGAGAAGGTAATTTTTCCTTACTGATTTTTGAATTATTTACTCCATAGCAATAAACCTGGTCAGCTTTAAATAAAAATGGTTCAAAAGTCAGAGGGTAGCTTTTTCCTGTTTTTACAGATTTTTGTTCATCAATAACAAATGTGCAATTCTTATCAGCTTTATTGGGATTATCGAAATGTCCCTCATCGTCAGAGAAGAATATATCATATAAACTTTTCTTACCGCCATAATCTTTAAAAATCGTATATAATTGATCATAATTTACTAATACTGTCTCTAATTGTGAATTACCTCCTTCATATCTTATAAACGGTCTCCAAAAATTGTATTTTACTGCCGGATTATGAATATTATGCCAAAGACCCTTTGCATTATTTAATGCATTTCTATTTCCGACTCCGGCATTTTTATTTTCCTGTGGAATACCTTGTGTGTTTGGAGCTTTAAAAAAAAGCATTTCGTGTCCGGGAGTCCAGTAATATCTCTCGGTCGTGCGTTCTGTAACCTCCCAACTATCCTTTAGAGTTTTAATTTCTTTAACATATTCATCAAGTTTTTCTAATCGAGTGTTAATCAAATTTTTAGATATTTGTTCATCTTTTGGAAGCGTTTTATTATATTCGTTTATTTTTTCTATTCTTGCTAAAAGCGAATATCTGTCAATAGTGACAGCAATAGAGAATGTACCTAAGGCTTGATTCTGAAAAGCAATCCATTCTTCATATGCCTGATTTTCCCAATGGTACTTGCGTTTTAAATATTGATAATTGATTTCAAATATGTTGTCTTCACGTTTGACACCGTCTTGATAAGCAACTTTCATTTTTCTGGTCAAAGCTAAGTAAAGTTGTTTTGTATAATTATCAATATCTATATCCGCTCTGCCCATGGTTTCCTTAGTTAGACCAAGATTAAAAGTAAGAGTTTGAATTCTGCTTGAAGCGGCTTGCGCAGATGTACATACCTCATCTATTTCGTCTTTGTCTATACTTAATAATGCTTCATAAATATCTGTTGCATTGCCTGATTCAATAAGTTTTTGAAATTCATCAAGATATTTACCTAATTGTTCACAGGTGAGCTGATCTGAAAGCCTATCCATACTTTCCTGAAGTTTGGTCTGACCTTCCATAAGACCGTTAAGTTTATTCAATACTGTTTCGTTAAATTCCTGGTCTGCAGTTTTTATATGCAGTACTTTTGAAACAAATTGTTTTGAAGCCCAACTCACAGCTTTTTTAGCGGCACCTTCAGGAGAAAAACTATCTTCTAACATAGATACAATATCGTTAATAATAGTTTGGTCTGAAAAATCAGGAAGAAAACATGATTCATTTGATAAACTGCTTGAATTGGAACTTGCGTCCGCCTCCGGTAGATTCTTCGCAGAGGCTATAAGACACGGAGAGATTAGAACCTGTAAGGAAAGTATAACTGAGATAAATACCATCAAAAATTTTTTAGACTTTGATAACATTGTTTTTTCCACCTTTCAATAAAAAATATTATGCAAAGAATAACTTTTAAAATTGTAATAGATGTGTTATATCCGCAATGCTTTGCCAACACTCTAATGCCGGTGCCGTGAAGTCCTAAAACGGCAAAACCGTCATAACATATTTACATAAGCTCAATTTTTTGCATACCATTGTTCCTCTGTATAATACACCATAGAACCACCTTCTTTCATTCAAATCGTTCGTTACGAATGGAATTATAACATACATCTGATTAAATTGCAATATGTTTCAGCAATATAACACATACATTTCATCATTTTAACACATACACTTCAGGAAAAGGTTCGCAGTAACAAATAATTTTGCTCAGTTATATTTGCCTGAGCATTTCTTCTTAGTCTTTCATTATTTTAACTATTCCTATTTTCAGGCTTTCTCCAACTATTGACAAAGAGTCAAAAAGTTTAGCTACCCCGTTTAGATGTGGCTATAACATTGCTATTCGGAATCAATTATATCAAGCCGTGTCTTAATGCGTTTTTGCTGATAATTACATTAGTATCAATATTCCTTACTTTAACAACCGCATTTCCGTTTTCATATTTATGTCCAACCTTAATTGCTTTTTTACTGCTTTAAGATATGCGTTGTCTAATTCGGATATGCGGGATTGATACTTGACATCTTCTGTCATATTGAATATACTATTATTAGAAGCCGTACCACTATTCGTTTCTGGCGTTGAGGCAGGGGATTTTTGCATCTGCTGTAGTGGGTAGGCTTTTTTCTTTACCTGAATACATTGTTTGCACTGTTAAATCCATATGTTTATCAGATAATCTGTTGTTAATCCGTACAAATCATCATAGCCTACACCGTCTGAAATGTTTTTGAAAATAACACCATCATAACGGTGTTTTTTAGCATATTCAGTCCATTCGTATGTATCCATTTCTTTGCCGCTTCATCAACAAGCTTCTGTGCTGTTTCAAGGTCATTGTTTTTTACGGCTTCAAGATAAGCATTGTCGATGTCACCTGTGCGAGATTGATATTCAGTATTATCTTCTGATTCATTCTTGTCACTTTGCAATTTTTGTAGTAAAGTAAAGATAGGAGAGGATAATACCTTGCCGGAAGTGCCGTTTTTAACGGTTCCGGTCTTGAACAAGGTGTTGTCCTCTTTTTCTTGTAGACAGACATTTGTTTGTTGCCTGCTATCCCAATATTTTTATCTGTTGTTTTAAAGAACATTTCTGTTGGAGTGTCGCTGTCATATAGTCCAGTTCTCTCATTATCAGTGTTAAAAATAGTGAAATCGTTTTTTGTCTGATGAAAGAATACTCTTGGCGTACCGTCATCATTGAGCATTACAGGATTTACAGGCTTCGGATTGTATTTTTTTCATACTGTTTGACAAGAGAAAACAAATTGGCTATACTTATTGCGTCAGCATTAGAGGCGAAATGCACGCGATACGCAGATTTCATCTGAGAGTATTGCGCTCGTGATAATGCTGACATTTTTATTCTTTCAACATTGTAAGCTCTATGGCGGGTTTCATTTCCATATTCTTCAACTGTAATCTTTGCTAAAAACGGATTACCGTTATACTCAACTTCAGTAATAAACACAGTGAAGTAGTTTTTTGTCTGATGAAAGAATACTCTTGGTGTACCGTCATCATTGAGCATTACAGGATTTACAGGCTTTGGATTAAACTTTTTGTCATACTGTTTGACAAAAGAGAATAAATCTGATACGGAGTTAGCCTTTCAAGCGTAAAACGGTGGTGCAAACGCTACGATGGAACATGGAAATCCTTATTAGAGAAATCGCATAGACCCCACAGCCACCCAAACAGACACACACCGAAAGAAGAACGGCAGATAAAAAATTCATTCAAAAAGCATTTTCAAGGATACGGCTGGGAAGGCGTATATAGTGATTTAATAAGAAAAGGACATAGACGCAGTTTTTCAGGAATGGTGTACTCGTGTTCTCTTTGGTGCAATGTTTCTTGGCGAAAAACAATATTTTTTTGCAGTATAAAACTTATTCAACTGCATTAATGTAATTATATTTTCATTAATACTTTTTTGCAAACTTGAAATTATAAGTTTATGATGTTAAAATCAAATTACAGTTTATGAAAGAGGGTATTTAATGAATAGATTGAAAAATCACTATAACAATTTACAATATCTAATTTTTGCTATATTATCTTTGTTCTCAATAAGTTTGATTTTCAACAATAATATTTGGTTTGATGAAGCTTATACCCTGTCATTGATACAGCACACTTATTCTGATGTAATTGAGATATTAAAATCAGATATGCATCCACCGCTGTATTTCGTATCATTGAAATTTTTTTGTGAGATTTTCGGTTATTCGATTACTGCGACAAAAATATTTTCTATGCTTGGCTATATTGCCACTTTATTATTGGGGTGTACAATAGTAAAAAAACATTACGGCTCGGTAACATCAATTATCTATATGCTCACCGTAGGTGCTGTCCCTATGTCGCTGTACTTCAGCGTTCAGCAAAGGTCATATGAATGGTGCATATTCTTTGTGACGCTCTGCTTTGCAGAAGCTATGCTGTTTATTGAAAACAACAAATTCCACCATTGCGTTTTATTTGTAATCGCCGGCCTGCTTGCCGCTTACAATCATATTTATGCTTTATTGGCAGTCGGCATAATCTTTGCGTTCGTCAATATTTATATTTTCATCAAAAGCAGAAGACTGTTAAAAGCAATAATAATTTCCGATATCTCAATGCTTGTGGGATATTCACTATGGATTATTCCGCTATTAAATCAGACAAAATCAGCATCCGGGAGCTTCTGGCTTAAAAGCGTTGAGCCACTTTCGGTTATTGTATTTATATCGGGAATTGTAATTTCCGCTTTAATACTCATTAAAAAAGAAAACCGCAAATTACCTATAGTATTTGCGATTATCAGTATTTTGAGTGTTCAGTTAATAGGTCTGTTTGTAACTATTTATATTCGCCCCTTTTATATTGCTCGCTATAGTGTTGTGATTTTAGGAATTTTTGCGCTGCTGATTGCTTTCGTTACCAAAAATATCAAAGTAAAATTTAAAAAGACTATTTGTATATTGCTAAGCATGCTTAATATTATTTGCGTTGCTGCAACAGGAATGTTTGAATATAACTCGTCAATGACCGATTTCTTTAGCAACTTTGAAACAATCAATTCTTCGTCTGATATCTTTGTATACTGCGATAGTGCATTTGGAATTATGTCATATTATTTCCCCGAAAACAGGCATATCTGTACATACAGCGAATCGTGGTTTGCGGCATTTGATAATGTAGAATGTATAGATAAAGATGAACTTCCTAATGAATTTCATCCCGACGATACCGTTTGGTTTGTAAAGAATAAATTAACTAAACTGCCTGGATACATTGAAAGCAATTTTAACTGTGAATTGGTTGACAGCTTTAAATGTGATTTTAACAGCTTTGAGGTATATTCAATAAAGCTGAAACTTCAATAAAGCACTTTGATATCAAAGGTGTAAAAACTTCTGTAATTCCGGCATTTTATTCGGAAATTCGGACTATCAAACCCACAAGTACAACCCCAAGGCTAAAAATTAACCCCTATGAATGGTTGATGTTGAAAAGTACGAAAAACTGCATGGCTGTCGGCGTTGCCGTCTGCTGTAAACCGACACGAGGGAGCGACTACCCCCAGTGTCTTTAGGAAAAGCAAATAATACAAAAAAGAGGATGGCAATTTTATCCACCCTCAGAGTTAGTATATATTTTTTTAAACAAACTTTCAACATTTCAGGTATGAAAAAAAGCTGTAGAAAATTAATCCTACAGCTTTCTTTGGCTCCCCCAACTGG
>CALYYZ010000107.1 GCA_945607165.1 uncultured Ruminococcus sp.
GGGTCAGATCGCACTGAAAATTTGTCCTGATATTCTGAAAAGAGTTAAGCTGCCGGGATATATTATTGCCGTAACAGGCAGCAACGGCAAGACCTCGACTGTCGAGATGATTGCACACATACTAAATAAAAACGGCAAAAAAGTTGCCTACAACAAAGAAGGCTCAAATCAGATTGAGGGAGTCACCACGCTTGTGCTCAACAGCTGTACGCTTTCGGGCAGAGTAAAATGTGACATTCTGCTTATCGAAAGCGACGAGAGATTTGCCCGTTACACTTTTAAATATATTGTTCCGACTCACTATGTAATTACAAATCTTTATCGAGACCAGCTTACTCGAAACGGACACCCCGACTGGGTTTATAACGCTCTGCTTGACAGTATTCACCCCGAAACTCAGCTTATTTTAAACGCTGACGATCCCTTGGTATCCTGTTTTGGCAAGGATAAGGAAAATGTTATCTATTTCGGAGCAGGCGAGCTTGAGACGGACAGCTTTGAAAATGACAGTGTATACAATGACGGTGCATACTGCCCCGTGTGTAAGGCTAAGATGAGCTACAGCCGTTATCATTACAACCACATTGGGCACTATGAATGTGCCTCCTGCGGATTTAAGCGTCAGCCCTCTGAATACACTGTTACCTCGGTTGACCTTGATAAAGGCGAGGCTGTGATAAACAATAAGTATAAAATTACCCTTGCGCTAAAATCGCTCTATAACATCTATAACATCCTTGCCGCCTTTACAGTTGCTTCCCTTGCAGGAATTGAGGGCGATAAAATTGCCGAAGATATAAGCAACTATGTTCTGAAAAACGGCAGGGTTGTCACCTTTAAAATCGGAAAAAGAAGCGGTACCTTACTTACCTCAAAGCACGAAAACAGCATTTCATATGACCAGTCAATAAGTATTGCCTGCGCAGAAAAGGGCGGCTGCGATGTAATGTTTATTGTTGACGCAGTAAGCAGAAAATATTTTACAAGCGATGTCTCGTGGCTGTGGGATATCGACTTTGAAAGGCTCAAAAGCGACAATATTAAAAACATTATTCTGTCGGGAAAATACTGTAATGACCTTGCCGTGAGATTTTCATACACCGATATTGATCAAAACAAGATTAAGGTTTTTGAAGGCATTGAGCAAGCGGTTGACAGTCTTGACAACGAAAACAACGAATATATCTATGTAATTACCTGTTTTTCCGACAAGGACAAGTTTCTTAGCAGGGTTGAGGGTGAAAAATTATGAGAATTTTACATTTGTATCATGATATAATGAACCTTTACGGCGACTACGCCAATATCAGAGCAGTTGAGAAAATACTGAAAAGCAGCGGCGCCGAGGTTTATATTGACAGGATTTCTCTTGGTGAAAAGGCTCAGCTTGAGGATTATGACTTTATCTTTATAGGCTCCGGAACAGAAAAAAACCGTTGCGTTGTTCTCAGTGATTTTTCAAAATACAAGACCGAGCTTGAAAAGTGCATTGAAATCAAAAAGCCGATTCTTATGACAGGAAATTCGTTTGAAATGCTCGGAAAATCAATCACTCTCTCTGACGGTCTTTCGGTCGAGGGTTTGGGGATATTTGACTTTATTGTAATTGAGCAGGACAAAAAAAGAAATACCGGAGATGTCATTTTCACCACAGATTTTCTTGAAAGTCCGGTTGTAGGATTCATCAACAAATGCAGCGAGATCTTCGGCATTAGCTCTCCCCTGTTTTCCGTTGAGATGGGACTTGCCGATAACAACGAAAGCAAAACCGAGGGACTTAGACACAATAATCTGTTTGCGACCCATATTACAGGTCCGGTGCTCATTAAAAACCCTCATTTTCTAAAATATATTGCAAATATTATTCTTGAGCCGTATGCTGAGCTTGCTCTCAACACTGACGGACTTGATTACGAAGAAAAGGGATACGAAATCACACTTTCCGAGCTGAGAAAGCGACAGGAGGAAATGGGTTAATTTTGCAGTAACTGACAAAGGATTTTTATTATGCCTGAGGATAAAATGCTTCGCCTTGAGGGAGCAGTAGAAAACATTGTATATAGAAATGAGAATAACGGCTACACCGTTCTTGAGCTTGCCGACAGCAGCGACTGCGTTACCGCCGTAGGTTATTTTCCGCAAATCAGCATAGGCGACAGAGTAAGTCTTATCGGCTTTTATACTACTCACAGGGTTTACGGAGAGCAATTCTGTGCAAGAGCCTGTGAGATTATGCAGCCGACGGAAACGGCGGATATTCTTCGTTACCTTTCTTCGGGAGCGATAAAGGGCATCGGCGCTGCAACGGCGCAAAGACTTGTTTCCGAATTTGGTGAAGCAACTCTTGATGTGCTTGAAAACCAGCCGGAGAGAGTTGCTATGCTTAAGGGTATCTCAAAGGCAAAGGCTGAGGATTTTTCAGCACAGCTCAAGGCAACGGCAGGGATCCGTACACTGATGCTGTTTCTGGGAGAATACGGAATCTCCAACACTGCTGCTGTGAAAATATTTAATGCCTTCGGTGCCGGCTGCGTGGAAAGAATAAAGGAAAACCCATACATACTTTGCGGTGCCGGCTTCGGTGTATCCTTTGAAAGTGCCGACTTCATAGCAAAAAAAGAACACCTTGAATTTGACAGCACTGTAAGGATTCGGGCAGGTCTTGTATATGTGCTCAAGCACAACGAGCAGAACGGACACACCTGTCTTCCAAAGGATAAGCTTGTTGCGACAACGGCGGACTTTTTATCTGTTGACCTTCAGACTGTTTCCGACTGTCTTGAGGATATGCTGTTTGACCGTTCACTGATTGATGAAAAAATAGAAGAAAAGGATTTCATTTTTACTTCCCAGCTTCATCTCAGCGAAATGTATATTTCCTCACGAATTAAAATGCTCTTGAGCTTTCCGCCGGAACGAATTTCGGACATTGAAAAGGAAATAGAGCTTTGCGAGCAGGACAGCAATATATCCTATGCCGAGCTTCAAAAACAGGCAATCACCTTGGCTCTGAGCGAGGGAATGTTTATTATGACAGGAGGTCCCGGAACGGGAAAAACGACAACACTCAACGCTATTATCAGCATATTAAAGAAAAAGGGTAAAAAGGTGCTTCTCTCTGCCCCAACAGGCAGGGCAGCGCAAAGAATGAGTGAACTTACAGGTGAGGAAGCCAAAACTATTCACAGACTCTTGGAGGTTAGCTGGGATAAGCAAGACAATCCGGTATTTAATAAGAATGAAAAAAATCAGCTGAAATGCGACGCACTCGTTATTGACGAGGTTTCAATGGTTGACACAACCATTTTTGAGAGCGTTATGAGAGCTTTGCCGCTGGGGTGCAGAGTAATTCTTGTGGGAGACTGCGATCAGCTGCCCTCGGTGGGTCCAGGTAATATTCTCTCGGATTTGATTGACAGCAAGGTTTTGCCGGTAATAAGGCTTAAGGAGATTTTCAGACAGGCTCAACAAAGCTTAATCGTGACAAATGCCCACCGCATTGTCAGCGGCGAAATGCCGCTGCTGAATGTTTCGGATAAGGATTTCTTTTTTCTAATGCGGAATAATAAAGAGAATATTTCCGGTGTAATTGTTGATCTGTGTAAAAATCGTTTGCCTAAGGCCTATGATTACTCTCCTTTTGTAAATATACAGGTGCTTTCCCCCTCTAAGAAGGGTGAGCTGGGCACAGTTGAGCTGAACAAAAAGCTTCAGCAGGCTCTTAATCCTGCCGCCGACGATAAACAGGAGGTTACTCTCGGCTCACGAACCTTCAGGGTCGGCGATAAGGTTATGCAGATAAAAAACAATTATGATATCCGCTGGTTCAAGGAGGACGGAGAAACCGGAGAAGGAATTTTTAACGGTGACATTGGCATAATAGAAAGGATTGACAAAAAGGTCAAAATGCTTAAAATTGTCTTTGATGATAAGACTGCCGCCTTTACCTATGACAACGCCGCTGAGCTTGATTTTGCCTATGCTGTTACCGTTCATAAGAGTCAGGGCAACGAGTTTGACGCTGTTATTATTCCAATGTTTCCCGGTCCGCCGCAGCTTTGTTACAGAAATCTGTTGTATACCGCTGTTACAAGGGCAAAGAAAACACTTGTGCTTGTGGGCATACCGGAATCGGTAGAGAAGATGGTTAATAACAACAGGCGCACAAAGAGATACAGCGGACTTAAGGAGTTTTTGCTTCGTGAAGACAGCCTTTATTAATAAAATTCATGGTGTTTTTGACTCTCTGTTAAGCATATTATTTCCTGTACACTGTCCTTACTGTCTCAGTATTATTTCCCCAGACAAAGCCTTCTGTAGGGACTGCAGCAAGTCGATGCCCAAAACAATTTATAAAAGATATGCCATCGGCGGATATCCTTGCTGCACTCCGTTTCCCTATATAGAGCACTACGCAGTAGCAGTCAAGCGAATGAAATTTCAAAACAGGCCGGATCTTGCAAAGCAGCTTGCCGTACCTCTTACAAAGGTCATCAAAGAGTATTACGACATTTCCGAGATAGACCTGATAACCTGCGTACCAATGCACAAGAAGAAGCTCAACAAGAGGAAGTACAATCAGTCAGAGCTGTTGGCAAAGGAGTGTGCAAGACTTTTGGAGATTAAATATAAAACAGTTCTCACAAAACATAAACATAACCTGGAGCAGCACAAAACAAAAAGCCGTAAAGAACGGGAAAATAATGTAAGAGGGGTTTTTAGGCTCATCGACAAAGAGCTTGTGAAAAATAAAACTGTTCTTATAATTGATGATATTATCACAACCGGATGTACTCTCGGCGAATGTAGCAGAATAACTGAAAAGGGCAAAGCAAGGCGAGTTTTATGCGCTGCACTTTGCACCTCTGTTGTTGGCGTAGATTAATCTTATAATACTAATTAAAACATCTATCATATATATTATTTAAAAAGCAATACCTACGGAGTGATTTTATGGATATAGCTATTGATCTCGGTTCAGACAGAACGAGGGTTTTTATTGAAAATAAAGGAAAGGTTCTTGACGAGGCAAGCGTCGTTACCTATGATATTGACACAGGTGAAATTTATGCGGTCGGAGACGAGGCATATGCTATGAAGGGAAAAACTCCGGTCGGGGTAAAGGCTGTACACCCGCTTGACGGCGGAGTTATCGCAAATCCGGAGCTTGTTGAGGAAATGGTCACGATTTTGCTCCGGGAGGTATGCAATTTTAAAATTGTAATGCCGAGAGTAATCACCGCTGTTCCCTGTGATGTAACCGAGGTTGAAAAGCGTGCCGTGGTAAATGCGGTAAGCTCCTTCGGTGTTCGCAAGGTATACCTGATTGAAAGTCCAAAGGCAGCGGCACTGGGCTGCGGTCTTGACATCAAAAGTCCTCACGGCACTTTGATTGCCGATATAGGAAGCGGAACAGCAGATATTGCCGTTCTTTCAATGGGAGGTATCGCCGTTTCCAAGACTGTCAGACACGCCGGAAGCGCAATGGATGAGGAAATCGTGAGATATATCAGAAAGAAATACAATCTCATAATCGGCCCGAATACAGCGGAAAGCTGCAAGCTTGCAGTAGGTTGTGTAAAGGTTCCGCTTGAAGCAAAAACCTTCAGAGTTAAGGGCAGAGACGCAGTATCCGGTATGCCGAAATTTGTAGAGGTGGGATATCCCGAAATGAAAGAGGCTCTTGAGGAAATTTCCTCAGAAATTATCGGTGCAATTCGTGATGTACTTGAGCAGACTCCGCCGGAGCTTATCGGGGATATTCATTCCGAAGGAATTATCCTGACCGGAGGACTTGCAAAGCTTACCGGGCTAGCCAGAATTATCAGCGAGCAAACAAAGCTAAAGGTGCGAGTGCATAAAAATGCGTCAAACTGTGTTATTTCAGGTTGTGGCAAGGCTATTGGTTATATTGGAGAGACTAATAAAAATCCGGACGGCTTCTCTCCCCTGCTCAATGTATGTTAACGGCTTAATGAATGGCTTTATCAATAACGAGCTATTCTGCACTGCAATAGAATACAGGTGACAATATGAGACTTGATTTTATCTACAACTCAAATGAATTTGACTTTGGAAGAACATCCGAGGATTACGCAAAATACCGTGATATTTACCCTAAAAGTATGTATGACAAACTAATTTCATTCGGTATCGGAAAAAAAGGTCAATCTATCCTTGATTTAGGAAGCGGAACGGCAGTGCTTCCAATAAATCTGTATCATACGGGTGCAAATTTTACGGCAACCGATATATCGGAAAATCAAATCAGATACGGAAAAGAAATTGCAAAGATTAGAAACTATGACCGTATAGATTTTAAAGTCTGCTGTGCAGAACACACTGATTTTCCCGATAACACCTTTGATGATGTAACCGCAGAGCAATGCTTTCA
>CALYYZ010000108.1 GCA_945607165.1 uncultured Ruminococcus sp.
GTGTACAGGGGAGAGTGTAAGGTGAACGAAAGTCTTCTCACAGGCGAGTCTGATTTGATTGAAAAAAAACAGGGCAGTAAGCTGTTGTCCGGCAGCTTTATTGCCGCCGGTAAATGCTATGCGGTTGTAACAAATGTGGGAGCTGACTCATATGCAGCAAAAATTAGTAACGAAGCAAAATACATCAAAAAGATTAATTCCCAAATACTTAATTCCTTTAATTTTATAATAAAGCTTTGTACATTTATACTTTTTCCCATAGGCGTTCTTTTCTTTATTCGTCAGTATTCTATCCAAAACGGCGATGTTACGGGAACAGTTGTCAGTACGGTTGCGGCACTGATAGGAATGATACCTAAAGGAATGATATTACTTACCAGCTCTGTATTAGCTGTATCAATAATCAGGTTATCGTCAAAAAAGGTACTTGTCCAGGAAATGTATTGCATAGAAACTCTTGCCAGAGTTGATGTCCTTTGCCTTGATAAAACAGGCACACTGACAACTGATGAGATGTCGGTGTCGGATATTATTCCTTTTTGTAAAGACGAGTTGCAAATAAAAAAGTCTCTTGCTTCAATAGTTTGCGCCTCAGACGAAATCAATGCCACTCTTAATGCTATAAAAGAATATTCAAAGGGTAATGAACCGCTTAAGGCAATTAGTTTCATACCGTTTTCTTCGGAAACAAAGTGGTCGGGCGGATATTTTGAAAACGGAAAGTCATATATTATAGGAGCAGCGGAATTCGTCTTGCCTGACCGCCAAAAATACAGCTCTGTTTATTCAAAAATTAACAAAGTAAAGCAAACTGTGCGTCAGCTTGTTCTTGTGTCTTTTAACGGAAAAATGCCTGAAAACGGCTTGCCCGATAATCTTGAGCCACTTGCTCTTATCCTGATTAAGGATAACCTTCGTCCGAATGTACACAAAACCATCAACTATTTTACCGAACAGGGAGTAAAGCTTAAGGTGATTTCGGGTGACAGCGTAAAAACCGTGCAAAATATCGCATTGGATTCCGGAATAATCGGTGCAGAAAACGCTGTGGATATGTCAACCGTTACTACTCAGGGTGAACTCGAGGCTGCAGCGGAAAAATATACAGTTTTTGGCAGAGTTACTCCTTCCCAAAAGAAACAGCTTGTGCTTGCCCTAAAGAAACACGGACATACAGTAGCAATGACAGGCGACGGTGTAAATGATGTTCTCGCCCTAAAGGAAGCCGACTGCTCTGTAGCGATGGCTTCGGGAAGTGAAGCGGCACGAAATGTATCTCAAATTGTGCTTGTCAACAATGATTTTGCCGCAATGCCGCAAGTAGTGGCTGAAGGCAGAAGAACCATTAACAATCTTGAAAGAAGTTCCTCGCTTTATCTAGTGAAAACTATTTACTCTGTAATTCTGTCAGTGTTCTTTATTTTCTTTAGTATGAGCTATCCTTTTCAGCCAATACAGCTTACATTAGTCGGAGCGTTTACCGTTGGATTACCCTCGTTTGTTCTTGCACTCCAGCCAAACAGCAACATAGTAAAAGGTAATTTTACCTTCAATATTATTTCCAGGGCAATGCCGGCAGGTCTGTGTGTTATACTGAATATTATCGCAGTTGCGATAATGGGAAAACTGTTTTGCTTTGGCGACGGTGAATTTTCAACTGTTTGTGTTGCGCTCACATCACTGTCCTGTTTGCTCTTGGTTATAAGGCTTAGTATTCCCTTTAATCTGCTCAGAAGCATAATGACAGCGGTATGTATCGCAGGACTGGTTTTAGGCAGTATTTTATTCTTTGATTTGTTATCACTGTCGGCACTTTCTCCCGTAGCTGTGCGTATTTTACTTATACAGTCGGTGGTAACAATCGTACTGTTCAATGTGCTTTACAATATTGCGCAAAAACTAATTGAAAAAAATAAAAGCAGAGGTATTAAACGATGATATATAATAATATTCTTGAAGCAGTCGGTCATACGCCAATGATTAAGCTTAATAATATGACTGACGACGATAGTGCCGATATTTATGTTAAGTTTGAAGGTCTTAATGTAGGCGGTTCAATCAAAACACGCACAGCCTACAATATGATTACTCAAGCTGAAAAGGATGGGTTAATCAACGAAAATACAGTTATTGTTGAGCCGACCAGCGGAAACCAGGGGATAGGGCTTGCCCTTGTTGGGGCGGTTAAGGGATATAAAACCGTTATTATAATGCCTGATTCAGTCAGTGAGGAACGGCGCAAGCTTGTTCGTCATTACGGTGCCGAGGTAATCCTGATACACGACAGCGGCAACATCGGCAAATGCATTGATGAGTGTTTGCATACTGCGCTCAAAATGGCAAAGGATGATCCGAATGTGTTTGTACCTCAGCAGTTTGAAAATGAAAACAATCCCTGTGCTCACCGCCATCACACAGCTCTTGAAATTATGGAGCAGGTCGGTGCTCCGATAGACGGATTTTGCTCCGGAGTCGGAACAGGCGGAACAATTACAGGCATTGGCGAGGTTCTTAAGGCTCAGTACCCACATATCAAAATATGGGCAGTGGAGCCGGAAAATGCTGCAATTCTTTCCGGCGGAACAATAGGAACTCATCTGCAAATGGGAATCGGTGACGGTGTGATCCCAAAGGTGCTGAATACCGACATTTACGAGGAGATTTGTATTATAACCGATGAACAGGCTATAGAAACCTCAAAAAACCTTGCAAGAAAAGAGGGACTGATGTGCGGAATATCAAGCGGTACAAATGTTGCAGCAGCCATAAAGCTCGCAAAAAAGCTCGGCAAGGGCAAAAAGGTTGTAACTGTGCTGCCGGATACTGCTGAAAGATATTTTTCTACACCTTTGTTTGAAAATGAATAATTCTAATATCGAAATAAGAAGTGATGTTCTTGAAAATTGCTCTGCCCGGAAATGTAAAAAGGATAATAAATATATTAAATAAAGGCGGCTTCTCTGCTTATGCGGTCGGAGGCTGTGTGCGGGATTCCCTGCTTTCTAAAGAGCCAAACGATTGGGATATCACTACATCGGCACCCCCTCAAACAGTAAAAGCACTCTTTTCATCATATACAACCTTTGATTCTGGAATAAAGCACGGAACAGTGTCCGTCGTAATTGATAAGGTGATATACGAGATTACAACATATAGGATTGACGGAGAATACAAGGATAACCGCCGACCCGATGCTGTAACCTTTACTGATGATATTACAAAGGATCTTGCACGAAGGGATTTTACCGTTAACGCTATTGCCTATAACGAGCAATACGGAATAATAGATCCGTTTGGCGGACTAAGTGATCTAAAGGAAAATCTTCTGCGTTGTGTCGGCAACCCCGATGAAAGATTCAAAGAGGATGCCCTGCGCATTATTCGTGCTCTGCGTTTCGCTTCTGTTTATAGCTTAAGAATAGAACAAAAAACATCAGATGCTATTCTCAGAAACCGCAGCTTGCTCAAAAATATTGCCTCAGAACGGATAAGAGAAGAGCTGCTGCGCCTGCTGACAGGTGATGGAGCGGAGAATATCCTTCTTAGCTACCGTGATGTTTTTGCTGTGTTTATCCCTGAGGCTGAGCCAATGTTTGATTTTGAACAGCACACAAAGCACCACAATCGTGATGTATGGGCTCACACGGCTCACGCCGTAGCAGTAGCTGCAAATGACCCCTTGATTAAGACAGCTATGCTTTTTCATGATATCGCAAAGCCGTTGGTCTGTAAGCGTGACCTTGACGGTACTACTCATTTTAAAAAGCATCCTGTTGTAAGTGCCGCTGTTACAAACAGAGTGCTGCAAAGGCTGAGATTTCCCTCTGACTTTACAGAGGATTGCACATTGCTTGTAAAATACCATGATGTACGCTACAATGGCAGCAAAAAGCAAATATTACGGCTTCTGAATATCCTTGGTGAGCGCAGATTCAGGCTTCTTTTAAAAATCCAGCTTGCCGATACCCTTTCTCAGTCCGAATATTTGCTTGAACAAAAGCTAAAATCGCTTACCAATGCTGAATCTTGTCTTAACGAGGTGATTTATGAGGATAGCTGCTTTTCAATGAAGCACCTTGCGGTTAACGGCAATGATCTGCTTAATATCGGTTGTCCCCGGGGCAAAGCGGTGGGTGCAACGCTGAAATTTTTGCTTAACTGCGTAATAGACGGAAAAGTAAAAAATGAAAAACCTATGCTTATTCAAAAAGCACAGGATTTCATTAATACTATTCCTAAAGAATAAATATTTGACAATAAGTTATGTAAATACCGCTTTATTCAGCGTTTAAAAAGGCGTCAGGAAACAAAAACTTCCTGACGCCTACTCGATTATTATTAACACATAAATTATTTGCCCGAATATCGACTTATACTATTTCCTGATAGAAATAAGACCGCAAAGAATTATTAGGTATTAGCATTAAATCCTTGCAACACCTGTTTTAATCGCAGCTTCCTTAACCGCCGCTGCTACAGTTTTGCCGACTCTCTCATCAAATGCGTGAGGCAGAATATAGTCGGGATTTAGCTTATCATCTTCAACAAGGGAAGCAATGGCAAAAGAAGCAGCAATCTTCATTTCCTCATTGATATCGCTTGCTCTGCAATCAAGAGCACCCCTAAAAATTCCGGGGAAAGCCAAAACATTGTTGATCTGGTTCGGAAAATCACTTCTTCCTGTTCCCACAACAGCAGCCCCTGCCTTTTTAGCAAGGTCTGGCATAATTTCGGGTGTGGGGTTAGCCATGGCAAAGATAATCGGATTTTCAGCCATTGACTTTACCATCTCCTCACTCACACAGCCTGCCGCAGAGATTCCGAGGAAAACATCTGCGCCTTTCATAGCGTCAGAAAGCTTGCCGGTTTTGTGCTCAAGATTTGTGATCTCAGCCATCTCTTTTTTTGTTTCGTTAAGTCTTTCGTCACCCTTGCAGATAATGCCCTTGCTGTCACAAAGAGTAATGTGCTTAACACCCATATTCATAAGATGCTTTGCAATGGCAATTCCTGCTGCGCCGGCACCGTTCATTACAACCTTAATTTCTTCAAGCTTCTTGTCAACAAGCTTTAAAGCATTAATAAGACCTGCTGCTACAATAACGGCTGTACCGTGCTGATCATCGTGAAAAATCGGAATGTCGCACTTTTCCTTTAGCTTTCTTTCAATCTCAAAGCAGCGAGGTGCTGCGATATCCTCAAGGTTAATTCCGCCGAAAGAACCGCTGATAAGGTAAACTGCATTTACTATTTCGTCAACATCCTTGCTTCTAACACAAATGGGAAATGCGTCAACATCACCGAATGCCTTGAATAACGCACATTTACCCTCCATAACAGGCATACCTGCTTCAGGGCCAATATCGCCGAGTCCCAAAACAGCCGTTCCGTCGGTTACAACGGCAACAAGATTATTTCTCCTTGTAAGCTCAAAAGATTTATCGTAATCCTTTTCAATCTCAAGACAAGGCTCAGCAACACCGGGAGTATATGCAAGTGCCAAATCCTCGGATGAAGAAATCGGAACTCTTGAAACTACCTCAATCTTGCCGTTCCAATCATAGTGTTTTTTAAGTGATTCTTTCCTAATATCCATCTGTATAGCTCCTTTTGCTAAAATCTTCAATAATTATATACCTAAATCCCTTTTTTTACAAGATATTTATTTCAAACTTAATTTGACAATTCGCAAAAAATACTATATCATAATAACTGCGAGTGCGTTGAACAGCTGCGGGCAACGCCCGAAAGGGCTTGTGCGAGGAAAGTCCGGGCTTCACAGAGCAAAAATAACGGCTAACGGCCGCCGGAGGCGACTCCAGGGATAGTGCAACAGAAAATAACCGCCGGTTATCGGTAAGGATGGAAAGGTGAGGTAAGAGCTCACCGGAGGTCGGGAGACCGACCTGCCGTGTAAACCCTATTTGAAGCAACACCGTGGTAGGACAATATACGCTTGCTCGGCGTGTCCTTAGGAGGTGGCATCGAGCAGCTTCGGCAACGGGCTGCCAAGATAGATGGCTGTTCACGACAGAACCCGGCTTACAGACGCAGTCGCAAAGGGTTGTTTCAAAACAACGGATTTTAGTTCCGATGTTCTGAAGCAGCCCTTATTTACAGCCCTTGTTTATTTTTATTATGAATATGCAGTTTTTTCATCAACTATGATTTTCTTAATCAAGATTATTCTTTACAAAATTGTCTGTATTTACTATAATACACAGTATAAAAGTTATGAAATATAAGGTGTTCTGTATGAAGAAAATAATCAGTCTTTTGCTTATCGTAATTATCTCATTTACTATATTGTTTTCGGCAATGCCTTCGGTAT
>CALYYZ010000109.1 GCA_945607165.1 uncultured Ruminococcus sp.
GGATTGGGGGTGTTAAGATGAAAACAATCAATGAAATGAGTCTTTGTATTCCGTCATATGATTGCAATGAAGCTTTTGCAAGGAGCGTTATCTCGGCATTTATTCTGAAGCTTGATCCTACCGTAAGCGAATTAAGCGACCTTAAAACAGCTGTTTCCGAGGCAGTTACAAATTGTATTGTCCATGGCTACAGAGGTACTTTCGGCAATATATACATAAAGGGAAGAATAACGGATACAAACAAGGTAATAATTAGAATTCGTGACAAAGGGTGTGGTATTCCTGATATAAAAAAAGCAATGGAGCCACTGTTTACAACTGCTCCGGAGGAGGAAAGAGCAGGCCTCGGTTTTGCCGTTATGCAGAGCTTTTGCGACAGAGTAAAGGTGAAGTCAGAACAGGGAAAAGGTACTGTTGTCGTGCTCGAAAAGACGATAAGGCATAACGATGAAAGATAAAGATACAATCGCCCGAACCAATCTCGGACTTGTCCATGCCTGCTGTAAACGATTTATCGGAAAAGGTATTGAATATGACGAGCTTTATTCAGCAGGGTGTCTTGGACTCGCTAAGGCTATCAATAATTTTGACGAAAATCTGGGTTATAAATTTTCAACCTACGCATTTACCGTAATTATCGGAGAAATCAAGCTACTGTTTCGTGACAGCGGCTGTATTAAGGTCAGCAGAAACCTGAAGGAACTTTCAATTTCTATTTCAAATTTTTGTGACAGTTACAGAAAAATTAATGGAACAGAACCTGCTGTTTCTTGCATAGCTCAGGCTCTTGATGTCAGCACAGACAGAGTAGTTGACGCTGTTAACAGCAGCCGATATCCTATATCACTTACTACTGATGAGGATGATGACGGCTGCCCAATAGAAATTCCGGTTGATGATATACAATATGAGGTTTCCGATCGAATAACACTTGAAGATGCCCTTAATATGCTTCCGCCGCTTGATTTAAGCCTTATACGGTTGCGATACTATGCTTACAAAACGCAGGCACAGACAGCAGAGCTGTTGGGTATGACTCAGGTTCAGGTAAGCAGGAGGGAAAAGAAAATTCTTGCTTTGATTCGTACAAAAATCAGTTGAACTATAAAATATTTTCTATTGTAGGATACTCGCTTTGTTTTATCGAAGCGAGTTTCTTTTTTGCCTGTGAGCTTTCCGCAAAATACATATCTGCATTGTTGCCGTTTGCATATGCTCTCATTTTTGCGATACACTGTCCTATATCGTCAACATAATCGTGCAGTAGTACAATATCAAAACAGCTTGCACTTTCATACCATTTCTTCTCAATTTCTTCACACAGATCTGAGGCACTGTCATATTCATATCTGTACATCATAGAGTCTGTCTGATCAATAAGACCGGAAAAATTATCTACCTTTGCGCACACATATCCAAATTCTATTGCTGCAATTACTGACGCTATAGTAACAAAGAGCAGCGAAACATATATTCTCTTCATTTTGACCTCTCTTTTTTAATTACATTGTATTTACCCAATGCGTCAAGCGTCATAATAAATACATCGTTGAGCTTAATCTTTTCTTTTTTCAAAATAGACAAAACATCCTTTTTGCTTTTTTGACATAAACCGAGAGAGTTATCAAGTATCTTTCCGTCGCTTACGACAACGGTTTCAATCTTATTATCTTTTATCGTGATTCCCATATCAGAAGCCGATGGCTTTCTGTGCTTTGGCTTTTCCAAAACGCTTACATTACCATTTGTTTCGACTATGCAATACTGCACTTCTTCAATGGAAAAAACACTCTGCTGTCTTAGCTGCTCACATAAATCCTCAGTAGTCATTCTCAGCCTTTTCATTTCATGCTGCAAAAGCTTTCCGTCACGGATAACTACAATGGGACTCCCGCACATAAGCCTTCTGAATTTTCCGCATTTAAGCATTATTACGCTTGATATTATTTCTAAGGCTACTAAAATCAACAGTGGTATAAATCCGCTTAGCAGTGGCTGTGATGTATTTTGCATTGGTATTGCTGCAATTTCCGAGGCAATCATTGTTATTACTAACTCGCTGGGTTGTAAATCGCTTATTTGTCTTTTGCCCATAAGTCTTACGGAAAGAACAACGAAAAAATACAGAATTACTGATCTAATTATTGAAATAATCATATAATCACCGATAACTAATATTTGCAATTTTTTCTTCCATATTCACACGAATAAAAAACATAAGTGAGCAAACCCTAAGCAAAGGTGATATTATGAAGAAATCATTGGAAGAAAATCTCGAATCGCTTAATCGGCTTTTTTTAGGCTCAGCTGACTTTACTGTTAGGGAAATGAACCTAAAAACTCCTGCAAGAACAGCAGCCGCTTTGATTACAATAGAGGGAATGTGTGCAAAGGATGTTATTGCAATATCTGTGATAGATCCTTTACTTTCTTTTGAATTTTCAAACACAGACGCTGATCTGCTTATTGATGAAATAAAATCTTCAGTGTTAACTACAAGTGAAATTGTTGAGCTTGATACAGTAAAAGACGCCGTAATGTTTTCAACCTCAGGCTTTGCCGTTCTCGCTGTTGACGGAACAGACAGGATGCTTGCAATAGGAGCACAGGGATTTTCTTTCAGAAGTGTGTCAGAGCCTGAAAGTGAGGTAGTACAGAGGGGCTCAAGAGAAGGTTTTACCGAACCGCTAAGGATAAATATGACGCTTATAAGGAGAAGAATAAAAAGTCCCGACCTTGTTTTTGAAACTCTTACCATAGGGAAAGATTCAAAAACACAGATTATGATGTGCTACCTTCAAAAAAGTGTGTCTCCGTCAATCCTGAATACTGTCAGAACAAGACTAAAGCAGTGTGACCTGAAAACAGTGCTTGGCTCCGGATATCTTACAGAATATCTCGAGGACAGGGGTACGAGGTCAATATTTTCCGGAGTAGGAATTTCAGAACGCCCCGATACTGTGTGTGGAAAACTAACAGAGGGAAGAGTGGCTGTGCTTGTTGACGGCACACCCGCAGTTCTGCTTTTGCCGCATTTGTTTGTTGAGGAGTTTCAAAGCATTGATGACTACTCAAACAGACCTTATTATGCAACCTTCATCAGAATTCTTAAATATTTTTCATTTATGCTGGCAGTGTTTCTGCCGGGACTATATACGGCTTTTGCCCAGTTTCATCCCGAGTATTTTCCCGCCGGTCTGCTTATTAAAACCGCAGAATCTCTTGCTCATACTCCTCTGCCTGTCACTCTGGAGGTTTTGTTGATAACATTTGTTTATGAAATAATGAGAGAGGCAGGTTTGAGAATACCAAAGCCTCTCGGACATGCAGTAAGCATAGTAGGAGCTCTGGTGATAGGTGAAAGTGCAGTCAGCGCAGGAATTATTTGCTCATCAACTCTTATGGTTGTAGCTACCGCTGCTATTTGCAGCTATGTAACCTCCTCTTTGTATCCGCAAATAATGGTTTTACGATTTTCTTTTATAATTTTAGGAGGGATATTAGGTCTTTGGGGAGTAATACTTGCGGTTGTATTTGCTCTTATAAATATGTGCTCAAAAACCTCTGTAGGTGTCCCTTATATGTCGTCTCTTGCACCGTTTTCTATAAAAAGAATGAGAGATGTTTTTGTCAGGGCTGATTGGAAACGGTTATCCGGACACACGATTAAGGTTCATAAACTTCCTGAAACGGAGGCTAAATAATGAAACCTCTACAACACTTTTCTTCGACTGGTCTTATGCTTATTCTTATTATTTCTGCCCTGCCGATAATTCTGTTGCAGAATTATCAGGAAAATTCAGGCTTTCTGTTTATTGTTATTTCAAGTGTCGCTTTATTTTTAGTGCTTTTAGTATTATCACTTCCGTCCGTATACATCAAGCGCCGATACGGAATATCTTTTATTTCTTATGCAGAGGAAAGAACTCCTTCGGCAATTCTCTTTATCGGGGCGCTGTACTGTGCTGTTGCAGTCTTTTCAGCCGAGTATTCTCTTATTAGTTTCACTGAGATGTTCAGTAAAAATATCAATAACAAAGCTTTGCCGGAGGTGGTTTCTTTCCTCTTGCTAACGGTATGTTTATATGCGTCGTCAAAGGGTATTAATGCCTTAGCAAGAAGCTCATATCTGATTTTTGCTTTTGTAGCAATCTGTTTATTAGTATTATTTCTGGGAAATATAGGCAATATTGATATAGGAAACTTTAAGCTTAGCGAAATAGGAAGTGTAGATTTTAAAGTTGAAAATTTTTCAGTAAGCATTGTTATACCAATGATAGTGTTAGCTTTTGCTGCGAACAGTACAATGATATATGGATTTAGAAAAAGTCATTTAGCTGTGACTTTTTTGATAATAACTTTTGCATTTTTTATCTTTAGATTGCTTATTTATCTTGTGTTGGGTTCATATGCAGGTGCGCAAAACTTTTGCGGCTATGCCTTTTCAAAAACAGCTAATATAGGAACAACAGATGGTTTTGAAAGCTTGTATCTGACCGCTTCAACTTTGAGTGTCATTGTTTTGATTACCATATTGATTATTTCAGCTGTTCGGTGCTGCGGAAAACAAGGATCTACAGCAATCAGTTCTCTTTTTTGTATTATTATTTATGTATTGTTTATATGCAGCCGCAATTATAAATCTGTAAAAGAAATTCTACAGAACCCTATAATTATCCTTACAATAATATTTATAGCGACCTTTGTAATTCCGTTAATATATATACTATTCTCAAGAAAAAAGGTTGTGTAAAATGAAGAAGAATATATTATTAGTATTTGTAATAATAATAGCCCTGCTGTTTGCCGGATGTGACGAGTCAAGACAAATCGACAAAGCCGAGATTGCACAGACAATCACTGTGTCAAAAGAGGATAATGAAATTATATATTCATTCTTTATGATTTCAGGCGGTAACGAGCCGAGAAGCTTCAGAATTCCGGCTAATAATCTTGATAAGGCAGTAATGCTTGCTAAAAATCAATATATACCGAATATAACGCTTTCAAAGCTTGATATGATTGCCTATGAAAAAACAGTAGGCAAAGAATTATTAATTAGTGACATAGGATTTGTTTCTTCAAAACCTTATTTTTCACCTTTGATTTTCATAACTCTGTGTGACGAGACAACTGTAAATAATATTTCAAAAAATAAGGAAGCTGCAGAAGAGATAAAAAAGCATATATTTCTAATTAAGAATAAAAATCCTGCGATAAAATATAATTCTTTATCAATTTTCAATAGTTTCTACTATCATAATGACAGCAGTTTTGAAATTCCTTATATTTATTCGGAAAAGGAAATAAAATCAGCCTCAGAAAAGTTTTTTTCAAAAAAATGAAAAATTATGAAAAATAATTCATCAAAAGACTTTATACCTCCTTGGTTTTGGTGTATAATATCAGTAAATATAACCATAAAATTACGAAGGCGGTGTAGCTATGCCTGTTGAATTTTCTGTTCCCCTAAGTGAAATAGTAGGCGCATTAACTCTTGAGAGTGTATATCTCGCTGACAACTACGAGGATATCAAGATCACAACTATAGAAATTAACCGACCGGGACTCGAACTTACAGGTTACTTTGAATTTTTTGACAATAAACGTATTCAGGTGCTTGGCAATACAGAGTTTGCTTATCTGGGAAGATTTGGTTCAGAAGCTCAAAAAATGGTAATTGATTCAATTTTCAGCTTTGGGCCGCCCGCTGTAATTGTTTGCCGTGATATCGATCCCTCCAGTGCAATTATTGAAAGTGCAAAGCTTCATCAGGTTTCTATATTTACATCTAAAGAGAATACATCAGACTTAACAGCCCGCCTCGTACATTATCTTAATAATAAGCTTGCTCCGAGAATCACACGGCACGGTGTTCTGGTTGAGGTTTACGGTGAAGGTTGTTTACTCATTGGTGACAGCGGCGTTGGTAAAAGCGAAACAGCTATTGAGCTTATTAAGAGAGGACACCGACTTGTTGCGGATGATGCCGTAGAAATAAGAAGAACCTCCGCCACAACGCTCATTGGTCAATCTCCTGCGAATATACGACATTTTATTGAGCTTCGAGGAATAGGAATAATAAACGCCCGCCAGCTTTTCGGTATGGGTGCTGTCAAGATGCAGGAAAAAATCGACCTTGTAATAAATCTTGAGCTTTGGGACAGTGCCAAGGTTTATGACCGTATGGGTCTTGATAATGAATATATGCAAATTCTCGGAGTCGAGGTGCCGACGCTTACCATTCCCGTAAAGCCCGGCCGTAACTTAGC
>CALYYZ010000110.1 GCA_945607165.1 uncultured Ruminococcus sp.
GGACTGGACTTTGATGTGCTTTTCGGACCTGCTTACAAGGGTATTCCGCTTTCCGTTGCTGCAACAGTTGCTATAAGTGAGAAATACGGCAAGGATATCCGATATTGCTCAAACAGGAAGGAAGTAAAGGATCACGGTGACAAGGGAATACTCCTCGGCAGTCCCATTAATGACGGAGATAAAGTTGTAATCATAGAGGATGTTACAACAGCAGGTACATCAATAGAAGAAACACTGCCTATAATAAAGGCTCAGGGCAATGTCAGTCCCATAGGCCTTGTTGTTTCCGTTGACAGAATGGAAAGAGGACAGGGTGATAAGAGCGCTTTAAGCGAAATTGAAGAAAAATACGGTCTTAAAACAACAGCAATCGTAACAATGGCTGAGGTTGTCGAGCATCTTTACAACAAAGAATATAAAGGCAGGGTTGTAATAGATGATAAATTAAAATCTGCCATTGACGCTTACTATGAGCAGTACGGCGTAAAATAATTTTGTTTGGAGAATAGGAAAATGGCGCCGAAAAACGGAAATGAACATGCCGGACACAGAGAAAGAGTCAGAGATAAATTTCTTGAAAACGGTTTTGATGTTTTTGAACCTCACGAGGCTCTTGAAATGTATTTGTTCTATGCAATTCCAAGGAAGAATACAAATCCTTTGGCTCATAGATTACTTGACAGATATACAAACATTGCCGGAGTTTGTGACGCTCCCATTGATGAACTTATGAAGGATTTTGGACTGTCAAAGTCAGCGGCAGTTTTTCTTAAGATGCTTCCGGAAATGTCAAGATTGTATAATGAATCAAAATTATCTTATGACAATGTTATTGACTACGAGAATCTCGGTGAGATATTCCGTGTAAAGTTTATTGGCAGAACAAGCGAGGCTGTTGCTCTGATGCTTGGCGATGCAAAGGGTAAAATGATATATTTCAACATAATAGCCAAGGGCTCTCTCAATTCTACCGATATGCCTGTCAGAAAAATTGTAGATCTTGCACTCAGACACAATGCGAGAACTGCTTTTATTGCACATAATCATCCAAGTGGTACGGCACTGCCTTCACGCAGTGACCTTGAATCAACACAGATTATAAAAGATACCTTGCTTAATATAGGTGTTGACCTTGTTGATCATTTTATTGTAACAACAGAGGATTATGTATCACTGCGTGAAAGCGGAATTGCAGGCAAGATTTTTTATTCGGATTACTGAATTTATAAGCTCCGGTTATGCTTTGATAATTCTTTATGTTTACAGCAACATTACGGAGGTGACTTACAATGGGCAATAAAGCAATTTATCCGGGATCCTTTGATCCCTTTACAAACGGACATCTTGATATAGTAAAAAAAGCTTCAAAGCTATTTGATACAGTATATATAGTGATAGGTATAAATACAGTAAAGGACAGAACCTTTGACTGTGACGGAATAAAGGAAGCAATAGAGCTTACATTGTCACAGCTCAATATTAATAACTGCATTGTATGTAAGTACGAGGGTCTTGTTGCGGAATTTGCAAAAATTCACGGAATTGAGTATATGATTCGAGGACTCAGGAATAATATGGATTATAATTACGAAGAAAATATAGCTGAAGTAAATAAGCTTATAAATCCCAATATGGAATATATATATTTTCGTGCTGAAAATGTAGCCGTATCATCATCAATGGTAAAGGAGCTGTTTTTCTATAACCGTGATGTTTCTAAATATGTTCCGGCACCAATTTTTGAATATCTGTCCAAACAATGCGATAGTTTATAGCAGTTTGCTTTAGTGAGACAGCTTAAATCAATATCCGGTTCGTCAGGATCTTAGCTATCACTTGGATAAACAATAACAATACTTACAAAATATATTAAAATTCGGGGCTGTCGCTGATCTTATGATGCGGCAGCCCCGTTTGCTGATTTCTTTCTATAGCTTTGTCCTGATTCTGTAATCCCGTTTTATACTGACTGTTTCCATATCGTCTTCAAAATTATAGCATACGCTCTGAACAAGTCCTATTCCTATTAATGCGCTTAAGGCAGAGCTTCCTCCTGCACTGAACAATGGAAGTGTAATACCGATAACAGGGAAAAATCCGAGTACCATTCCTAAGTTAATAGTTGTTTGAGAGGCTATCATTGCAAAAATTCCGGTACACAGCATTTTTCCGCTGAAATCGTATGTTTTGTTTGCATTAACCGCAATTCTTACAATAATCATAAACAGTATTAATAACAGTAGAATACAGCCGATAAATCCAAGCTCTTCTCCTGCCACAGTAAAGATAAAATCATTTTCCTGTTCGGGTACGATACCGTATTCAACTCTCGAACCGTTATAAAGTCCGCTTCCTGTCGCTTGTCCGCTTGCAATGGATACCTTGCCTTGATATTGTTGCCAGCCGTAATTCGTAAGGGCATTACCGTCAATATCAAACAAAGCAAGTATTCTGCTTCTATGCTCATTGTTCATAAAAAAGTTCCAGATAATAGGTATGCCTACAACTAAAGCAACGCCCATAATAACAAAATATCTTATTTGGACTCCGGCAATAAATGTCATTGCAAGAAATATAAATGCAAAAATTACTACCGTTCCGTCGTCTCCCTGCAAATGAATAACTGTTATGGGTAATAAAGCGTGTAATACTAAGGAGCATACTCCACCGAGAGTTTTTATTAGATCTTTATCCTGTAATAATTGCAGATGCTTTGCAAATGTAATTATGAAGCATATCTTTATAAATTCCGAAGGCTGAAATGTAAAACCTCCCGGTATTTCTATCCAGGCCGTATCATCGGTTCCGGTGACTTGTATTCCAAAAATAAAAACAAGCATAGAAAGAATTGCTGCTGTTATTGCCGCTATATACCATTTATTTAGTATATATCTGAAATCTGCAACCGAAATTATTATAGCTGAAACAATACCTATGCTTACTGCGATAATTTGATTTTTCAAAAAACTGTAATTACCGGCTCGCTGCATACTTGAAATAAGCAGAAAACTGTAAACTACAGCAGCTAAAGTAAACAGCCAAAGGATTTTATCGGTTTTCTTAAAGTAGTCTGTAATGGATTCTGAGTTTTTTTTCATCTGTCTGCCTCTTAAAAAAGATATAATTGTATATTTTATTATCAGATGCAAAATTATTATTAGTAAACAGAATACTGATATTGGTTGAGTATCCGTAACAATCCATATTATATTAAATTCCGTCCTTAATATCAAGTATATTTTCAAATTAGAATAATATGTTGTAAGTTGTTTGATATAATAATTAAAAAATATTTGTGGGGTGTGTTTATTATGTTATCTGATATCGAAATTGCTTCTCAAGCTGAACTTCTTCCCATTAAGGATGTTGCCTTGCAAATAGGCATATCTGAAGATGAATTAGAGTTTTACGGAAAATATAAAGCGAAACTCTCTGATGAACTTGCTCAACGCCTGCAAAATGAGCCTGACGGAAAGCTTGTATTGGTTACGGCAATCAATCCCACTCCTGCGGGGGAGGGCAAGACTACTACAACAGCCGGCTTGGGTCAGGCAATGGCAAAAATCGGCAAAAAGGCTGTTATTGCGCTTCGTGAACCATCCCTCGGACCTGTTTTTGGAATCAAGGGCGGAGCTGCAGGCGGCGGCTATGCTCAGGTTTTGCCTATGGAGGACATAAACCTTCACTTTACCGGAGATATGCACGCTATCACTTCTGCAAATAATCTTTGCTGTGCTATGCTTGATAATCATATACAGCAGGGCAATGAGCTGTGCATAGATCCGAGAAGAATTTTGTTTAAGCGTTGTCTTGATATGAACGACAGAGCTTTAAGAAATATAGTACTGGGACTTGGCGGCAAGGTGAACGGAGTTCCCAGAGAGGATCATTTCATCATAACCGTAGCATCGGAAGTAATGGCGATACTGTGCCTTGCTGATGACATTGACGATCTTAAAGAAAGACTCGGAAATATTCTCATTGCATATACATATTCCGGTGAACCTGTATATGCGAGAGATATTAAAGCAAACGGAGCAATGGCAGCCTTGCTAAAGGACGCAATAAAGCCAAATCTTGTTCAGACCCTGGAAGGTACCCCTGCAATTATTCACGGTGGTCCATTTGCTAACATTGCTCACGGATGCAACAGTGTGCGTGCAACTAAGCTTGCGCTGAAGCTTGCTGACTACTGTATAACAGAGGCGGGCTTCGGTTCCGATCTCGGAGCGGAAAAGTTTTTGGATATTAAGTGCCGTTATGCCGGATTAAAGCCATCTGCTATTGTTGTTGTAGCTACCTGTCGTGCATTAAAATACAATGGCGGTGTTCCAAAGACCGAGGTTTCCAAGGAAAACCTTGAAGCACTTAAAAAGGGTATTGTCAATCTGGGCGTTCATATTGAAAATATGCGTAAATACAATGTGCCTGTAATAGTTGCTATCAATCAGTTTGGCACAGATACTAAGGAAGAACTTGAATATATCGAATCTTATTGTCGCAGCAAAGACGCTGAATTTGCACTCTCAAATGTATTTGGAAAGGGAGGAGAAGGCGGAATAGAGCTTGCTGAAAAGGTTGTTAATGCGTGTGAAAAGCCCTCTGATTTTAAGCCTATTTATGACATTAATCTTTCTGTTAAGGAGAAAATTGAGGCTGTCGCTGCAAAAATATATGGTGCGTCAAAGGTAAATTATACCACCGCTGCCGAGAAGGCTATCAAAGAGGTTGAGGCTCTCGGTGCAGACAAGCTTCCCGTGTGTATTGCAAAAACACAATATTCTTTGTCTGATAATCCGGCTTTGTTGGGAGCTCCAAAAGATTTTGAAATTACTGTTAAAAATGTGTCGCTTTCAAACGGTGCCGGTTTCGTTGTTGTATATACTGGAGATATTATGACTATGCCGGGACTGCCTAAAAAGCCTGCCGCTCACAGTATTGATGTTGACGAAAACGGAAAGATTACAGGATTGTTTTGATATGTACCGGATTATTTCTAACTCGTCTCAGGAGACGGAGAATATCGGCAGAATTATAGCGGAAAAACTTTGCGGTGACGAAGTAATAGCACTATTCGGAGGCCTTGGAATGGGGAAGACCGCCTTTACAAGAGGATTGGCTTTCGGATTGGGCGTAGAACATGGAGTCTCAAGTCCTACTTTTTCCCTGGTAAATGAATATCGCGGGAAATTCCCCATATATCACTTTGATATGTATCGTGTTTCTACTTGGGATGATCTGTATTCTACCGGTGTTCTCATAATTGAGTGGAGCGAAAATATAGAAGGAGCTTTGCCTGAGAATATAATTAGGATAACAATATGCAAAGGCAGCTCGGAAAACCAAAGGATTTTTCAAATAGAGGGTGTTGAAATATAGTGAAGATTCTCGCAGTAGACACTTCGGCTGTGGCAGCATCAGTGGCATTAGCCGAGAATGACAAAATTATCGGTGAGTTTTTTATCAACACTGCGCTTACACACAGTCAAACGCTTATACCGATGATTGATCAGCTTTTAAAAACTACAAATCATTCGGCAAGTGATATAGATGCCTTTGCTGTAAACAACGGACCTGGTTCTTTTACCGGAGTGAGAATAGGAGTGGCGGCTGTCAAGGGACTTGCTTTTCCCGAAGATATTCCTTGTGTGCCGATTTCCACATTAAGCAGTATGGCGTATAATTATTTGGGTGATACTTGTATAGTGTGCTCTGTTATGGATGCTCGTTGTTCGCAGGTGTATAATGCTTTGTTCAGAGTGGACGGGGAAAAGATTGAGAGAATTACTGAAGACAGAGCGCTGGCATTGTCAGATTTGAAGCTTGAGCTTGAAAATTATCAGGAAAAAGTTATTTTGGTCGGAGACGGAGCAAAACTGTGTAACGGTTTTTTAGGTAATAAGCTTAAAAATGTCCGACTTTCTCCGCCGAACAAACGGATTCAAAAAGCTTCTTCGGTTGCGCTTGCAGCATTCGATCAAATTTCTGATATTGGTTCTGTAAAGGCGGAGGAGCTTATGCCGGCATATCTGCGACTTCCGCAGGCACAGCGTGAATTAAATAAGAAATTGGGGGTAACAAAGTGATGATAGCACTTGGTTGTGATCACGGCGGATATAATCTGAT
>CALYYZ010000111.1 GCA_945607165.1 uncultured Ruminococcus sp.
TTTGATAACTTTGCTTCTCTGTTTGACCTTGTTAACAACTCAACGAGAGCAAGAACTTTTATCGATCTTACACAGTGGACCTTTATCTGGGCTATTGCAGCTACATTCTCTAACTACATACTCGGTATGATCTTTGCGCTTATGATCAACAAAAAGGGTATTAAGCTCAAGGCTCTTTGGAGAACTCTTTTCGTAATTACAATCGCTGTTCCCCAGTTCGTTTCACTTCTTCTTATGAACCAGATGCTTCAGTCAAACGGTGCGCTGAATGTGTTGCTAAGCAACATCACAGGGCAGAATGTAGAAATACAATGGCTAAACTCGACGTCGCTGATGGCGAAGCTGACGGTAATTGTAGTCAACTGTTGGGTTGGTATTCCGTATACCATCCTGTCGATGTCGGGTATTCTTATGAATATTCCGGAGGATCTGTATGAATCTGCCCGAATTGACGGCGCAGGTCCGGTTAAGACTTTTACAAAGATTACACTTCCGTATATGATTTTTGTTACCACACCTCAGCTCATTACTCAGTTTGTTGGTAACATCAACAACTTCAATGTAATCTTCCTTCTCACCGGTGGCGGCCCGTCCACCAAGGATTATTATCAGGCTGGACACACCGATATTCTGGTAACATGGCTGTATAATTTGTCGATGACCTCAAAGGACTACGGACTTGCCTCGGCGATAGGTATTTTGGTATTCATTATATGCGCAACCCTCTCGCTGATTGTTTACAATAACTCTAAGTCTATGAAGGATGAGGAGGCGTTCTCATGATAAAAAGCTATAAACTAAGAAGGCGTCTTGCGAACGGCTTCATCTACCTGTTCCTCATAGTAATGGGTATTATTTGGATTTCTCCTTTCGCATACCTTTTGATGCACTCTTTCAGAGGAGAGGATGCGGTTGTTGTACCGTATCTTATTCCCCACGAGTGGACCTTCCAAAACTACATTGACCTTTTCACGGGCGCCGGCGGAGACGCTCAGCTTAACTTCCCAAGATGGTTCCTAAACACATTTTTAGTAGCCTGCGCAAGCTGCGTAATTTCTACTATCTCTGTTCTTATGGTTAGTTATGCTTTCAGCCGTCTGCGTTTCAGTGCTCGTAAAAAGTTTATGAATGTCGGTATGATCCTCGGAATGTTCCCCGGATTTATGACAATGATCGCTATTTATTACCTGCTCAAAATGATGGGCTTGACCGAGAACCTTCTTGCACTTGTAATTTGCTACAGCTGCGGAGCCGGACTCGGCTTCCAGATATCAAAGGGCTTCTTTGATACCATCCCAAGGGCACTTGATGAGGCGGCGACCATTGACGGAGCAACGAAGAATCAGATATTCTGGCGTATTATTTTGCCGATGTCTAAGCCTATCGTTGTTTACACTGTCTTGACAGCATTTATCGGTCCTTGGACTGACTTTATTCTTGCTAAAATCATTATGGGTACCAACAGAGCAAATTATACCGTTGCCATTGGACTCCAGCTTATGCAGGACCTTGAATTTAAGAACACCTATTACAGGCAGTTCCTTGCAGGTTCAGTTGTTGTTGCCGTTCCGATTACGCTTCTCTTCCTTAAGATGCAGAAGTATTATGTTGAAGGCGTTACAGCCGGCGGCGTTAAGGGTTAATCTAATATCAGCTCTTTTGGGCGGCAGTCTTTGGCTGCCGCCTTTATTATAATAACGCTTTTGTTAGATGTCAGTATTACCATCAACCCCGAAAAATCAACGGGAGAAAGGACTGAATTATGAAAAAAATCTTATCACTTCTTTTGTGTGTTTCTATGCTTGGCTCAGTTGTGCTTGCCGGCTGCTCAAGCTCGGAAAGCTCAGGCTCATCTAAGTCAGATGAAAAGGTTGCCGACCCGATAGAGGGCATCAAGGCGAGCGCATCAACTGATAAATACCGAAACTATTATGAAATCTTTGTAAACTCCTTTGAGGACTCCAATGATGACGGTGTCGGTGATTTGCAGGGTATAATTTCCCGTCTTGATTATCTGAATGACGGTGATCCGAATACCGGTGAGGATTTGGGAATTGACGGCATTTGGCTTACACCGATTATGCCATCAAAGTCATACCATAAATATGATGTTGAGGACTATTACAATATTGATCCCGATTTCGGTACTCTTGAGGATTTTGACAAGCTGATTGAGGAATGTGACAAACGAGGAATAAAGCTGATAATTGACCTTGTTTTAAATCATATTTCATCTGAAAATCCCTTGTTTATAAATGCTCGCAAGGAGATTGAAAGCGGAAAGCTTGACGGAGACGCCGAGTATTTTGAAATTCATCCGGCATCATATTTCAGCAGTGATACTCAGGTTGTTACCTTCAGCAACGGCTATGCCTGCGAGGCAAATTTCTCACAGGAAATGCCCGAATGGAACTTGAATTCAGAAAAGACGAGAAAAGAGTTTGAAAAAATTGCCAAATTCTGGCTTGACAGAGGTGTTGCCGGCTTCCGTCTTGACGCTACTAAGTATTACACTAACAAGGAGACTGACGGCGAGGAGTTCCTGAAGTGGTTTTATTCCACCTGCAAGGATATCAACCCCGATGTTTATATGGTGGGCGAGACATGGTCGGACGATTCCGATATTGAGCGTCTTTATGAATCGGGAATCGACAGCCAGTTTGCTTTTAAATTCTCATCTTCTACGGGCAGTATTTTTGAAAATATCGTAAAGCAAAATGCTGCGGCAGTAATAAAAAAGGTCAGCGGATATGACAGCAAAATGAGAGAAGTAAATGAAAATCAAATCAACGCTATGTTCCTCTCAAACCACGACCAGGTCAGAATTACAAATTCTCTTGAGCCGAAGGGACTGAGCTATCAGAAGCTTGCTGCGGCAGTTTATATGCTTTTCCCCGGAAATCCCTTTATCTACTACGGTGAGGAAATCGGAATAAAGGCTCCGAATACAACCAACGATGCTGCTTATCGAACAGCAATGATTTTTGATACAGACAATATGCCGAGTATTTTTGTAAACGGAATCGGAGATGTATTTGACGAGCCTAAATACGGCGGTGTTAAGCAGCAGCTCGCCGACAAAGATTCTCTGCTCAATTATTATCGCAGGATTATTAAGATAAAGAATCAGAATCCCGAATTGGCAAGAGGTAAAATCAGCTCAACCCAAAACTTTGACGACAAAAATATAGCCGGTTTCTATACCGAGTATAACGGCTCAAAGCTTTTGACTATTCACAATTTCAGCGCAGATACGGCAAAAACTGTTACAATCACAGATGATATGATGAAAAATCCGACTGTTCGTGCCGATCTGGTAGCCGAAAGCCTTGATAAGCACATTGCAATCAAGGACGGCAAGCTCACAATTCCGCCCCATTCAACGGTAATCTTAAAAACCGCAGAATGATATTAATGTGGTTTGGCTTTTTAGCAAGCTGACAACAGTATAAAAACTCTCCGCAGTACATCCGAAATCCGGCTCAGTACTGCGGAGATTTTATATTTTCATATTGCAAAATGATAAAAGGTTTATTCTTATACTAATACTAATACCTAATAAAAAGCAGACAATCTTTGCGGTCAAATTTCCTGAGTACTGCGTTGTCGTCCTTGCAAGGCTGATGAATTACGAGGATTTTTGGGGCAAACCGGCGGAAAATATGCAAGCAAGATGTGAAAACAGCTTTTAAGTGAGATTTATTCGGTGTTTCCTTAGTATTAATCTCCGAAGGAAATGCCCATCATCTTTGCGGTTTTTATTTCCTCACAGTCCACAGGAACAGTCTTTAGCTTGCCTGCAATATCCGCAAGCGGAACGGCAACAACCTTGTTGTTTTTTAGGGCTACCATATTGCCGTATTTTTTCTTGATAATAAGCTCAGCCGCAGCAACTCCGAAACGGGTGGAAAGCACTCTATCATAGGGATCCGGGCTTCCGCCTCTCTGAAAATGGCCGGGAACGGTTACTCTTGTCTCCTGACCTGTTGCCTGCTCAATTTCTTCTGCAATCTTATAGGATATAGACGGATATTTCATTTGTGACATAGCAGCCTTTTTCTGTTTTTTGGGCAGTGCGGCAAGCTCCTTTGAAATTGCTCCCTCGGCTACCGCAAGAATAGAAAAGTTCTTTCCGCTTGCTGTGCGAGCCTTTACGGTTTTGATTACCGATTCAATATCATAGGGAATTTCGGGAATCAGAATAATATCTGCGCCGCCGGCAATACCTGCATAAAGCGTAAGCCAGCCCACCTTGTGTCCCATAACCTCAACAATGAAAACTCTGCCGTGAGAGGTTGCTGTTGAGTGAATACAGTCAATAACATTAGTAGCAATATCCACCGCACTCTGAAATCCGAAGGTTTTGTCGGTGCCCCAAAGGTCGTTGTCTATTGTTTTTGGAAGAGAAACAACATTCAGTCCTTCCTCACGAAGCAGATTAGCGGTTTTCTGAGTTCCGTTTCCGCCCAGTACTACAAGGCAGTCAAGGTTTAGCTTTTTATAGTTTTCCTTCATAGCGGCAACCTTGTCAACGCTGTTTTCATCAATAACTCTCATAAGCTTGAACGGCTGTCTTGAAGTACCCAAAATTGTACCGCCCATAGTCAGGATTCCCGAAAAATTTTCGGGCTTCATCTTTCTGTGCTCACCGTAAATAAGGCCACGATAGCCGTCAATAATTCCGATGATTTCAACCTCATCACCGTAGTGATTGTACAGTGTCTTTGCAACTGCTCTTATTGTTGAGTTAAGACCCTGACAATCTCCTCCGCTTGTTAAAATTCCTACTCTCTTCATAAAAATCATTCCCCTTTCCCGGCGGGAACAATAGGAGTTCCCACTGTATTAACATAGGTTTCTTTCATTGCTTTCTTTTGAGATTTAAGCGCAAGTTTGGAAAAATACTTCTGGCAGTTTATCCGTTTTTTGCCTCTCTTATCAATGCTTTTGTAGCTCATATCGCTTGATTGCTTTCTTGCGTTTACGGTGTCCTTAAACATAATGTTCATAATTTCCGCAACTCGTTTTTTAATATCCTCATCCTCTACGGGAAATACAAGCTCAACTCTTCGGTCAAGGTTTCTCGGCATCCAATCGGCACTGCCCATATAGTAAAGCGGATTACCGTTATTTTCAAAAATAAATATTCTGCTGTGCTCCAAAAGCTGACCCACAACGGAAATAACCCTTATGTTCTCGCTGTAGCCCTTGATTTCGGGAATAAGACAGCAAATTCCTCTTACAACAAGCTCAACCTTTACTCCTGCATTTGAAGCCTTATACAGCAGGGCGATTATTTCGGGATCCACAAGTGAGTTTACCTTGGCTGTAATTTTTGCAGGTAATCCGAGCTTTGCATTCTCGGTTTCCTGAATTATCATTGATTCAAAAAAGGTTCTCATTCCGTTCGGTGCAACAATAAACTTGTTGTACTCGGGCGGGAAGGAATATCCGGTTAAAACATTAAACAGTGACGAGGCGTCAACTCCGTATTCCTCACGACAGGTAAACATTCCGATATCGGTGTAGAATCTTGCGGTGCTGTCGTTGTAGTTACCGGTTCCCATATGCAGATAACGGCGGATTCCGTCGTCGTCTCGGCGCACAACAAGGCAGATTTTGCAGTGAGTTTTCAAACCTGTCAAGCCGTAAATGACATGACAGCCGGCTTTTTCAAGCTTGTTCGCCCACTGAATATTGTTTTCCTCATCGAAGCGAGCCTTAAGCTCCACCAGAACGGTGACCTGCTTCCCGTTTTCAGCCGCTTTTATGAGGGCGGCTACAATGGGAGAATTTCCGCTG
>CALYYZ010000112.1 GCA_945607165.1 uncultured Ruminococcus sp.
TGACTGTGCCGCAGGCGGCAACAATCATTTTTACATTGTTTTCAAGCAGGAAAGCAGCGTCCTGTAGGGCATATTTTTTTATGGTGTCACGGCTGCGGTTGCCGTAAGGTACTCTGCCTGTGTCACCGAAATATATTATTTTTTCGTTTGGCAGTATGTGCAAAAATTCCTTAACAGCACTAAGTCCGCCCAAGCCGGAGTCAAAAACACCGATAGCATTCCGGGATGACATACTAAACCCCTTTTCACAAATTGTTAATACTTCTTTAAGGCACAACTGAATAGATTATTTTTTAAATTGTTTGCGCACCTTGCTGCCGTCTTGCTTTCATATTTTCCACCCGATTGCCCGAGATATTGCACTGAATTTTCAGTCTGTGCAAAAAAATAAAACATTCCTCGGAGCAATATGCTCAAACGATTCCTTCAGTGTTCCCTAAGATAATATCATAATTAGCTGTTTGTTGCAAGTAAAAATCATAGCTTGTGAATATAAACCTTTGACAAATGAGTTAATTGATTGTATAATTGCAGTTATAAACTAATCCGAGAGGAAGATTGACATTGGATTTCAGAAAAGCGTTTGATTTAATATCGTCAAGGGTTGGATCGGAGCTTGTTAAGTCTGGCTATACCAGGCAGAAGGTTGCCGTTGACAACGACAGCGAGCTTGCTGCACTGTTTACCGGCGAGAATCTTGCATATTCGGTTGTATATATTAAGGATAAGCAGCAGATGGTACTGCGTTCAAGTTCAATGACAGAGGACGGTCCCGACAATGATTGGCGAGTTCTTTCCACCTGGCTGTATGACGATGAGATATCTGACCAGAAGGATGCCGAAAGTATTGCAAACGACTTTGTCGAGGGTGTTTCGGGTACTATCGCTATCAAGAGGGCTAAGCAGATTAAGCAGAAAAAGAAAAAGGATGACGACGGTAATGCCGATCCGAAATTTCTTGCAAAGAGATTCGTGACATATTTCCCTGAGCTTAAGGACGAGATAAATACAGAGGAGGATTGTTATTTTCCTTTCCGTGGAGCGACCTTTGCCAAGGATCATATCCTCCCGAAGCTTAAGGAATATATCAAGCGTGCTAACAAAAAGGAGCTTGAAAAAATCGCCGGACTGTTTAATTTGCAGTATTCAAACGGAGATATGGATACCCGTTCAATTATAACTGCAGTATTGCTTAACGGCCTTGAGGATGACGAGCTTTCCTGCGTTAAGGAGTTTTTTGACAATGAGCTCTCTGTTGCGTGTGATTCAGCTCGCAGATTCAAGGGGAAAACCGTCAAGCCGGAAAAACCCAAGAGAAAAAATGTATCAAAGGCTGTAAATCTCAAGGATTCATAACCCAAAAGGAGCCGAATAAATCGTTTGCGTGTGCTGCACTGTAATACTTTTAATCGGTCTGTCTGAATATCCTCACAATTCGTTAAAAATAATCATTATTTATACTACTAAAATATTCTTGTAATACAAAATCACCGTATAATTCTGAACAAAAAAATCTATATAAGCTCGGAGCTTTTGCCGGATGATTTATATATGATTTGAAACGGAGGAAGTTATGACTAAACTTTATCTTGCAATTCCCTGCTACAACGAGGAGGAGGTTCTTCGGGATTCAGCGGACAAGCTTAAGGCTAAATATGAAACAATGATGAGCGAAGGGAAAATCACCCCCGACAGTAAAATTGTATTCATTGACGACGGCTCAAAGGACAAGACCTGGAGCATAATTTCAGAGCTTCACAATGAAAATCCTGTATTTCAGGGAATAAAGCTCACCCGTAACAGAGGCCATCAAAACGCTTTGCTGTGCGGCTTGATGACACTTAAGGATAAGGCGGATGCAGTAATATCCATTGACGCCGACCTACAGGACGATATCAATACATTCGATGATATGGTGGCAAAATACGAAGAAGGCTGTGATGTTGTATACGGTGTTCGTTCCAAAAGGGAAACCGATACCTTCTTCAAGAGGTTTACGGCAGAGGCTTTTTACAAGATCCTTAATAAAATGGGCGCAAAGGTAATTTTCAATCACGCCGACTTCAGACTGATGAGCAAGAGAGCCTTGCAGGCATTTTCCGAATTTAAGGAAACTAATATTTTTCTCAGAGGAATGGTGCCTATGGTTGGCTATAAATCGGACATCGTTACCTATGAGCGTTCTGAAAGACTTGCGGGAGAGAGCAAATATCCTCTCAAAAAGATGCTTGCCCTTGCGTGGGAGGGCATAACTTCTCTCAGTACGCAGCCGATACGAATGATAACAGCACTCGGTGCCATTGTTTTTGCAATAAGCATAATAATGATAATCTACACCCTTGTTAGCTTCTTTATGGGAGTTACAACAACCGGCTGGGCAAGTATTCTCTGTTCAATCTGGGCAATAGGTGGACTTCAGCTCTTGGCTGTCGGCATCATAGGCGAATATATAGGAAAGATTTATCTTGAAACAAAGCACAGACCGAGATTTATTGTGGAGGAGTTTTTAGATAACTGATGAGGGGAATAAAAGCCGCATTAAAGCTAAACCGTATTTTCAGTATAACGCTTTCGCTGTTTTTTATAATTCTATTCGGTTCGGTAATCTGGTTCGAATTTGTTAATAATTTTTCACACGGTATGCGATATGCCTTATCTCTTGTTGCGTTTGTATTAATTACGCTTCTTTTCTTTGCTTTGTATCTTCACATCAGACCTCGTGATACAAGGAATCTGAAATCACGAATCAGGACAAAATTCTTCTATGATCTGAGCGACAAGAGCTATAGAAGGTATATATTTGTTATTTTTGCCGTTTTATTTGCAATTCAGCTGACGATAGGTTATTTTCTTGAGTGTTATGCGGTTACTGATCTTCGGTATTTAAACCGCTATGCAACGAGCTTTGCGGAAAACGGAAATTTCAATCTTGTTCAAAGCGATTGTGCGAGGGGCGGAGTTTATCTGTCAAGATACCCGAACAATATAGCAATGACATTTCTGTTGTCGGGTGTTTACAGAATCGCCTATCTGATTTTCGGATATGTTCCGATGTTTGTTCCTGTAGCGGTAAATGCATTAGCAATCAATCTTTCAATGCTTATTACCGTGTTTACGGCAAAGCTTATTTACGGAAAACGCAAGTCTGTTGTCGTATTGGTAATATCATTGCTTTTTGCACCGTATTACACCTACATTCCTTACTACTATACCGATACCCTTTCAATGCCGTTTTGTATCGGTGCGATTTATCTTTTTATTCTTGCGCTTCAGTCGGAAAGTAGAAAAAAGAAGTACGCTTTTGCGGTTTTCAGTGCCCTGTCGGTGCTTGTGGGCTTTAAGCTCAAGGGAAGCGTTGTTATTTTGGCGGCAGTCTTTGTTGTATATGCATTTTTGAAGCTTAAATTTAAAAAGGCTGTCTGCATTTGCCTTGCTTTTGTTGTCAGCTTCGGCTGTGCATACCTTGCATACAATTCCTTTGAGAAATCAACAGGCATTGTCACACAGGAGCAAAGGGAAAAGAACTCTTATCCGCTTACTCATTGGGTTATGATGGGACTAAAGGGGCACGGGCATTATAACTATCCGGACAGCCGATTTACTTCGAGATTTCCGGACATTACTTCAAAACAAGAGGCAACCGTCAATGAGATAAAATGCAGAATTGATGAAATGGGTTCTCTTGGACTTTTAAGGCATTTAATCTACAAGTCGGCATGGACATGGGGAGACGGAACATATTTTATTTCTCACCATATTCAAAAGCCGGCAAGAGAAAATATACTTCACAGCTTCGTGCTTAAGGACGGCAAGCACTTCAATATTTTCTTTGCATACAGTAACGGTTTTCAGCTGTTTTTGATATTAATGATTTGCCTTTCCGCATTAAAAGGAATTAAGAACTTAAATATAGACAGTCTCACAATTCTTAAGGGAGTGGTTCTTGCCGTATTTATTTTCTTCCTGATATGGGAAACGAGATCAAGGTATCTGTTCAACTTTACACCCGTATTCATCCTTTTGGCTGTTGACGGCTTGGAAGGTATGAAGCAGTCGTATAATTTTATAAAAAATAAAACAAAGACCTGATACAATGGGCTGCCAAATCGGTTGTTGCTTTGGTAGCCCTGCTTTGTACAGTTTTTAAATACCGAAATTATCAAAAACATAGGGAATCACTGACTAAACCGTTTGTGCAAACAGCCGTAAGTGTGATTTGTTCAGCGTTTCCCTAATTAAGGAAAAAATCGAAAAAAGGTATTGACTTGTACAAATATATATGTTAAAATAACCTTACCTCTGATAGGGGCTTATTTTTTTGTGCCCTTTTGAGGGAGGCTAAAATATTCCGAAATAACCGGGAGGTGCCGTTATGAGAGTTAAAATCACATTGGCCTGCACAGAGTGCAAACAGCGTAATTACAACACAATGAAGAACAAGAAGAACAGTCCCGACAGACTTGAAATGAACAAGTACTGCCGTTTCTGTAAGAAACACACTCCTCACAAGGAAACAAAGTAACGGAGGTACAACATGGCTGACAAAAAGCTTGAAGCGACAAAGGCAGTTAAAAAGCCTGCCAAAAAAAGCAAGAAGCCTAATGTCTTTAAAAGGCTTCTGAAGTACCTTGGTGCTTGTAAGGGTGAGTTGAAGAAGATTTCCTGGCCGACAGCGAAAGCCACTACTAAGAATTTCGGTATCGTTATTGCCGTAATCGTAGCTATAGGTTTGTTCATATTTGCCCTCGACAGAGGTCTTTATGCTTTGCTCGGCTTGGTAATGAATACTGGTGCTTAACCGAGCGTTATTACTAAGCTTACGAAAGGAAGAAAGTTGTAATGCCGGAATCAGAAGCAAAATGGTATGTTGTTCATACCTATTCGGGTTATGAAAACAAGGTTGCGGGCGATCTTATGACCACCGCAGAAAACAGAAATCTGCAGGATATGATCCTTGATGTTAAGGTTCCCACCGAGGTAGTTACCGAAACTGTTGTCAAAAAGACAAAGGACGGCGAGGAGCGTAAAGAGGTCGAGGTCGAAAACAAAATTTATCCCGGATATGTTTTTGTAAAAATGGTCTACACCGATGAGACCTGGTATGTTGTGCGCAACATCAGGGGCTGCACCGGATTTGTCGGACCGGGTTCAAAACCCGTACCTCTCACAGAAGCAGAGGTTTACAGAATGGGCGTTGAAACTCGTTCTGTTAAGATTTCATATGCAGTCGGCGACACAGTTCGTATCATTGACGGTCCGCTTGAGGACTTTGTCGGTGTTGTAGAGGAGCTGGACGCTGACAAAAACTATGTCCGTGTTACCGTATCAATGTTCGGACGAGAAACTCCGGTTGAGCTTGAGCTTGCCCAGGCGGAGGCTATTGAAGATTAATTTATACAATAATCAGCCCTAAAGGCTTTTTATTGGGAACACAATGTTCCCTGTGGGAGGGACCCTACACAGTGGCGTCCCGCAATTTACCACGAATTTTGGAGGTGCAAACACAATGGCTCAGAAGGTTGTAGGCTTAATTAAGCTGCAGATTCCCGCCGGAAAGGCTACTCCGGCACCGCCTGTTGGTCCGGCTCTCGGTCAGCACGGCGTAAACATTGTTGCGTTCACAAAGGATTTTAATGAGCGTACAAAGAATGA
>CALYYZ010000113.1 GCA_945607165.1 uncultured Ruminococcus sp.
AAGTCCCGGAATAAACAGGTATATAATGTAGAGTCCGCCGAAAAGAATTGAGCCTAAGATACCTGACTTGGGTTTCCAGATTACAAAAATTACAAGAGCAATAGCGAGCCAGCCTCTGTCGCCAAAGCCGTCGTTTGACCAAACTCCGTTAGCATAATCCATTACATAGTAAAGACCGCCCAAACCTGCAATAATACTTCCGATACAGGTAGCAAGATATTTTGTTTTTTCAACATTGATACCTGCGGCATCGGCAGTAGCGGGATTTTCCCCCACCGCTCTCAAATGTAAGCCTCCACGGGTTTTGTTTAGAAAAAATGAGCAGCAGAGAGCTATTATTATTGCAGCATATGCTAAAAAGCCATAGGAAAGAAATATCTTGCCAAACCAACCGGTTGAATCCGCAAAGGGCAGAGTTGTCCTAAAGTAGTTACTTGTTGTTGTCAGAGCAATAGAGGGAACATCGGAGTCAACAAGCTTTATAAGAGAACCGCCAAAGAAATTACCGAAACCAACACCGAAGGTTGTAATTGCAAGTCCGGTTACATTTTGATTAGCTCTTAGCGTAACAGTCAGAAAGCTATAGATTAAGCCCATAATGAGGGAACCGATAACGCTGCAAAGCAAAGGTATTGAAATAGCAAGAAAGGCATTTGCGTCCTCAGGAGCAGCAAGAGAGTTTTCATAGAGAAAAGCACCGATAACACCGCTGATACCGCCGACATACATAACACCCGGAATACCCAGATTAAGGTTACCGGATTTTTCTGTTATGATTTCTCCGGTAGAACCGAATAACAGTGGAATCCCCTGTACTACAGCTCGTTGTATAAGTGTTGTTAGCATCTTACTTTACCTCCTTATGCGAGCTGCGGAATTGCAGCTTGTAGTTGATAAAAAACTCACAGCCGATAATAAAGAAGAGAATAATGCCTGTGAGAATATCTGAGAAGGATTCGTTTAATCCGAATACTGTAGAGATTTCCCCTGCACCGGCTTGCATAAATGTAATCAGAAAAGCAGTAAGAATCATAATGATTGGATTGAACTTTGCAAGCCATGATACCATAATAGCAGTAAATCCTCTGCCGCCCGCTGTTGTAGTTGTTATTGTATGGTTTGTACCTCCGACAAGAAGCAGACCTGCAATACCGCAGACAGCACCGGACAAAAGCATCGTTCTCATAATTACCTTCTTTACATTCAGTCCGATGTATCTTGCTGTGTTTTCGCTCTCTCCCACAACACTAAGCTCGTAGCCGTGTTTGCTGTATTTAAGATAGATATACATAAAAATAGTAAGAGCAAAAACCACAATAATGTTAAGCAAATAATCAAAGTTGCCTATAGTAGGCAGCCAGCCTGCGTGAGTAGACTGGTTGATAATGCCAATGTTGCTCGAGCCCTTTGGATTTTCCCAAAGCATTTCAAAATATGAAACGAGCTGGATAGCAACATAGTTCATCATAAGAGTAAATAATGTTTCGTTAGTGTTGAATTTAGCCTTAAAAAATGCCGGAATCAGCGCCCAAATTGCTGCCGCTGAAATACTTGCAGCAATCATTACAACTATGAGAAGGGCATTTGGCACTTTATCGCCGAGGAGAATCATACAGGCAGCAGTTGCAAGACCGCCGATAAGGACCTGACCCTCTGCACCGATATTCCAAAATCTCATTTTAAAGGCAGGGGTAACTGCTAAGGAGATGCAGAGCAACATTGACAGGCTTTGGAGCAAACTCCAAATGCGTCTGCTTGTACCAAAGGCTCCTTTTACCATAGTAGAGTAAACATTCAGCGGGTTCTCTCCCGTCAAAAGCATCGTAATGATTCCGGCAACGATTAGTGCTACAAGAATTGCAGCACAGCGTATTGCCCATGATTTATACATAGGCAGAGAATCTCTCTTTGCTATATGAAACAGAGGCTCGTGTTTTTTAGCTTTATCCATTACTGTCCTCCCTGTCTACACTTTTTGTCATAAGCAGACCGATTTCTTCTTTTGTTGCAGTCCTACCGTCAACTATTCCGGTAATTGTACCGGAATTCAAAACCATAATTCTGTCGCAAAGCTCAATTAGTACATCTATGTCCTCGCCGACGAAAATAATAGCTGTTCCGTTTTTCTTCTGCTCTGTAAGCAGATTATAGATAGTGTATGATGAGTTAATGTCAAGTCCTCTTACCGGATAAGCTACCATAAGCACCTTTGGCTCAGAGGAAATCTCTCTGCCCACAAGCACCTTTTGAACATTTCCGCCCGACAAGCGTCTTACCGGAGTAGTTGCACTTGGGGTAACTACCTCAAGACTGTCAATAATTTCGTTTGCAAGTGATTTGGGTTGTTTTCTGTTTAGAAAGGAGCCTCTGACTGAATTGTAGGAACGCAGCATCATATTGTCGATTATATCCATATTTCCTACAAGTCCCATACCAAGCCTGTCCTCAGGTACAAAAGAAAGTGCTATTCCAAGCTTTCGGATCTCCTTTGGAGTTTTTCCCACAAGCTGTTGAGGACCTAAATCATCAGGCTTGTACAGAATACTTGATTTTTTTGTGGTAATCTGAAGTCCTGCAATAGACTCCAAGAGCTCCTTTTGACCGCATCCGGAAATACCGGCAATTCCGAGTATTTCTCCCCCATACACATTGAAATTAACATTATTGAGAGAAACAGATCCGTCACCTTTTATTACAGTCAGGTTATCAACAACAAGTCTTTCAACGGGATTCTTCGGTTCTTCACGAGTGATATTAAGCTCAATTTTTTCGCCCATCATCATTTCGGTAAGAGATTGCTCTGTTGCATCCTTTGTTTCAACAGTGCCGACATACTCGCCTTTTCTTAATATTGTAACTCTATCGGAAATATCGAGCACCTCGTGAAGCTTATGGGTAATAATAATAATCGATTTTCCGTCTTTTTTCATTTTGCGGAGAATATTGAACAGCTTGCGTGTTTCCTGTGGCGTCAGTACAGCGGTGGGCTCATCAAGAATAAGAATATCTGCCCCTCTGTAAAGCACCTTAACGATTTCTACAGTCTGTTTTTCAGACACAGACATTTCATATATCTTTTTATTAAGGTCAATATTAAAGCCGTACTTTTCGGTGATTTCACTTACTTTCTTTTCGGCAGCCTTAATATTAAATTTTCCTTCCTTAATTCCGAGAACAATGTTTTGTGTGGCAGTGAATACATCAATAAGCTTAAAATGCTGGTGTATCATTCCGATCTTATTTGCAAACGCATCCTTCGGCGATTTGATAATGACCTTGTTGCCGTCAACTAAAATCTCACCGGAATCAGGATAATAAATACCGGATACCATATTCATAAGTGTTGTTTTGCCTGAACCGTTTTCTCCGAGTATGGAAAGAATTTCTCCCTTATATACCTTTAAGTCAACATCTTTGTTTGCAACAACGCTGCCAAAGCTCTTGGTTATGCCCTTTAATTCTAATGCCAAAGATTCAGCCATAATGCCTCCTAAAAAGTCGAGTACCTCGACAGGTAATTCGTGCAGAAAACTTCATATAAATAAAACTTCTTTGCCCGAGCGCTAACTTCACAAATCAATTATGTCAATAATTTGAGTACCTCGACAGGTAATTCGTGCAGAAAGCTTCAGAAAAATAAAACTTCTTTGCCCGAGCGTTTTCGATAAAGAAAAAACTATCCGTGACCGTTAATTAACGGCCACGGAATAATCAGTTTATATAGTGACCTGATATCAAATTATTCAATAACAGAAATTCCGTCGATATCAATGTCAAAGTATGGAGCTGAACGATGCTTTGATTCCTCAAAAATACCATCCTTAATGACCTCTGTGTCGCCCTTGAACTCAGCGTCTGAATCAACATCAGCTTTATATGATTTTAGAGTTTCACCCTTAACTGTAAAGTTGGCAGTATCAAAAACGCTGATCTTGCCTGACTCTAAGTCAGCCTTTGCAGCGTCAATAGCCTCCTGAGTACCCTTAGCAGCAGCCTTTTCATTAACTTCTGTCAGCTCAACAGAACCGGTTGCAACTGTACCTGTCCAGTCTGTGTCAATAGGCTTTCCGTCCTGTACGCACTTGATAGCATACTCAAAGTAAGGAGCCCAGTTGATTCTTGAAGAAACGATAAAGGTGTTGGGGCAAGCCTTAACAGTTGAACCGTTGTAGGAAACATTGGGAACGCCTGCTGACTCACAAGCTGTAGGGGCACCCATTGAGTCTGCGTGCTGGCTGATGAGAACACAGCCGTCAGAGATAAGCTTGTTTGCAGCCTCTTTCTCAAGAGTTTCGTCATACCATGAGCCTGTGAATGTTACTTCCATAGTAACTGTAGGACAAACAGACTTTGCTCCGAGATAGAATGATGTATAGCCGGATTTTACCTCAGCGTACGGATGTGCTCCGACATAACCCATCTTAGCTTTGTCTTTGGTGATTTTTCCGCTTTCAATCATTTCATTGATCTTCATACCTGCTGCAATACCTGCGAGATAACGACCCTCGTAGATGGAAGCAAAAGCATTGTGGAAGTTGTCAAGCTTCTCCGTGTGAGCCTTTGTGCCTGTAGCATGCAGGAACTGAACCTCGGGATTAGCCTTAGCAGCCTCAATCATAAAGTCCTCGTGACCGAAGCTATCTGCAAAAATGATGTCGCAGCCCTGGTCAACTAAATCAAGAGCAGCCTCTTTGCAAGCATCGCTCTCGTCAATGTTTGTTTTGTTAACCATCTGTACACCCATCTTATCGCAAGCTTCCTTAGCGGCTGTCAGGAAGTTGTTGTCGTAGGTTGAGTTTTCATCGTGCAGATAGATGAAACCAACCTTGAGACCGTCAGAACCTTTTTCAGTGCTTTTTTCATTACCGCAGCCTGCGAATACAACAGCAAATGAAAATACCATTAGTGCTGCAAGCAGAATTGATAATAACTTTTTGAACATTTCAAATTCCTCCTCAAAAAAATAAAATATGTCAAAGAGCTATGCCCTCTGAATACAAATTAACTGCAGAAAACTACTCCTTTTTCCTCGGACATTTCCTTAATTCTTGCCAAGGACTCAACTCTTACATTCATATCACGAATTATCTTTCCGCCCTCCTGAAAAGCCTTTTCAATTACGATTCCTGCGCCCACGGTCTTTGCGCCTGCATCATTAATAAGACTAATCAGGGCTGATAATGCACTTCCCTTAGCAAGGAAGTCATCAATTATGAGGATATTATCATCCTTATTTATAAATTGCTTTGATACATAAATCTCATACTCTTTTTTGTGCGTAAAAGAATTAACCTTAGCGGTGTAGATATCAGCATATATATTTACGGTAGGCGCTTTCTTTGCAAAAACGACAGGTACATTAAAGTATTGTGCAGTTAAGCAGGCAACACCTATTCCGGAAGCTTCAATAGTCAGAATCTTGGTGATATTTTCACCTTTAAAAAGTCTGTAAAATTCTTTTCCGAGTTCAGAAATAAACCCGGTATCTATTTGGTGATTTAAAAAGCTGTCAACCTTTAACACATTTCCTTTTCCAATTTGACCGTCATTAATTTTTCTGTCCTCTAATATCTTCATAGCATTTGCTCCGTTTTCTTAGAAATGTAAATACAAATTTATTATACTACATTTTTTGACATTATTCAATT
>CALYYZ010000114.1 GCA_945607165.1 uncultured Ruminococcus sp.
AGCACGGCGAGGAACGCAGTTACATCAATGTTGTGTAAGCTAAGAATTGGTGTCATAAATGTTTCCTCCTTCAATTCTTTAAAAATATAAAGTTTTTTCGTGCGCCATTTACCATTTGGCAAATCTAGATTATTATCGGCTTATGATATTTCGTTTTACTCGAGTTAGCTAAACGAAGCAGCGCCGATAGTCAAGCGGACTATTTACTTGACAATTATTATTATAGTCAGAACTTCAAAAAAGTCAACAAAAATTACTTCTAAAAATTGTCATCAACTCCATTTATATGTCAATAACAGCCAAAACAGACAATAAAAAACTGTGCAATATGTCTGCTTAATGCTTTCAAAGAAATTACAATTCGACATATTTCGGTTGACAGCTTAGTCAGTTTGAACAACTTATTTTGATATTAGCTGCAATTTAGCTTAGGTTTTTACAAACTTAATTCAGCCGAAATATTTGTTTTTGCACCACAATATATGGTGGTTTAGGAAAACAACAAAACTATTTTTTGAGCATTTATTGAGCAATTATATTGAGATTTAATCCTCTTTGCTGTATAATAGGATTAAATTACTGTCACAAATACAACTGAAAGGACGAAAAATATGCTTAATGACTTTTATAAGCAATTCAAAAGCGGAACGGATATCAGGGGCGTTGCAAGCGAGGGAGTCCCGGGACAGAGCGTAAACCTTACCGATGAGGTTGTAGGAGCGATGGCAGACGGCTTTATGGTTTGGCTTTGCAAAAAGACGGGCAAAAGAGCAAGCGAGCTTACGGTGTCGGTGGGCAGAGACAGCAGAATCTCGGGACCTAAGATAATGGATATTGCCTGCAAGCGTTTCTCCGCCTGCGGTGCAAGGGTTTTGTGCTGTGGACTTGCTTCAACTCCGTCAATGTTTATGACTACGGTTGACCTCGGCTGTGACGGTGCTTTGCAGATTACTGCAAGCCACCATCCCTTCAACAGAAACGGTCTTAAGTTTTTTACCCGTCAGGGAGGCCTTGAAGGCTTGGATATCGAGGAAATCCTGACATATGCTCAAAACGGAGACTCCTGTCCTGCCTGTGACGGCGGAAGCGTCAGCGAGGTTGACTATATGAGCGACTATGCAAAAGGACTGTGTGAGAAAATTAAAAAAGAGGTTAATGCGCCGGACTACGACCATCCACTTAAGGGCTTTAAGATAGTTGTTGACGCAGGCAACGGAGCCGGAGGCTTTTATGCCGACAAGGTGCTTGCTGTTTTGGGAGCCGACACAACGGGCAGCAGATATCTTGAGCCGGACGGAATGTTCCCGAATCACATACCTAATCCCGAGGACGCCGGAGCGATGGCTTCAATTTGTGAGGCTGTAAGAGAAGTCGGGGCTGACCTTGGTGTTATCTTTGACACAGATGTAGACCGTGGCGGAGCAGTTGACTCAAAGGGAAATGAAATAAACCGCAACCGACTTGTTGCAGTTGCGGCGGCAATAGCTCTTGAGGATAATAAGGGAGCAACTGTTGTAACGGATTCCATTACCTCAAGCGGACTCAAGGAGTTTATTGAAAACACACTCGGCGGCAGGCATTACCGCTACCGCAGAGGATACAAGAATGTTATTGACAAGGCAATAGAGCTAAACGAAAAGGGTATAAACTGTCCTCTTGCAATAGAAACCTCCGGTCACGCTGCAATGAGAGAGAATTACTTTCTTGATGACGGTGCATATCTTTGTACAAAAATTATTATTAAGGCGGCTCAGCTGAGAAAACAGGGTAAGCAGCTTTCCGAGCTTACCGCCGAGCTTAAGGAACCGCTTGAAAGCAGAGAAATCCGATTTGCCATTACCGAGAGCGATTTCAAAGCCTGCGGCGAGCGCATAATCAGGGAGCTTACTGATTATGCAGAAAAGTCAGAGGGCTGGTCGCTTGCAGATGATAACAGAGAAGGCGTCAGGGTGAATTTCGGCAAGGAGAACGGCGACGGCTGGTTTTTGCTCAGGCTTTCGGTTCACGACCCCATTATGCCGCTTAATATTGAAAGCGACAGCTTGGGCGGTGTTGACAAAATCTATGCAAACCTGATGACCTTTTTGAAAACCACAGAGGGACTAAAACTGTAAGAAAACATATAATATGTATCTTTACATATATATGTACAGATTAATACTCTATTACTGTTGAGATAAAACACGGCTGCTGCAGGTTTTTTGCCTTGCAGCAGCCGTGTTGCCATAGTTTATCAGATTTTGGTCTTAAATTCGCTTTTGCAGCGTGGACAGCGAACGGTGTGATTTCCTTTCTGTCTTTTTACCCGAAGCTGAGCCTTGCAGTGGGGACATTTAATATACTTAAACTCCTTGCGCTCTCTGAATTTTTTTTGATTCAGGGTAAAGAAGCTTTTCACTGCGTTAAAAATCTTTAAAAATCTGCGGTTTTCCAACAGTCTTGCATTTATGTTCTTTGAAAACGAGCGAAAAAGCATCAACGCAATCAGGCCGAGCATAATTAAATCAAGCACTATGGTTGCGGTAAAGTTGAACACAAAAATATTTACCGCCCAAATAATCAGAAAGCTTACGGCTATAAAATTATTTAGGGCGTCATTGCCGTATCTTCCCTGCATAAAATAAGCAAATCTTTCTAATAATCTGCGCATAGTCAGTCATCCTTTCACAGCTATTTTAGCATAAGGGGTATAAGAATTCAATGTGCATTTTGTCGTCTGTGTATGTACACGCACCTGCCGTTATATGCGAAGCAGAATAATTCGGCGCTTCCCTTAGTGTGCGGTGAAAATCAGATGAAGAAATTTTTCTTTATCTCAAGCGGAGTCTGTCCGTGCTCTTTTTTACAGCTTTCAATAAAAGAATTGACATTCGGAAATCCGTTGCGAAGAGCTGCTTCCTTGACCGTACAGCCGGTGAGTGTCATATCTCTGACGGCACGCTCAAGTCTGGTTTTCCGCAGATAGCTTGAAAATGTCATTCCTGTGTTTTTTTTAAAATACTTGGAAAAATGCGCCGGCGTCATTCCGACATAATTTGAAATCTCTGTCAGCGAAAGATTTCTGCAGTAATTCTTTTCTATATAATCCATTGCAGTTGCAGTACAATCGAGGCTTCCGGCGTCACTGCCTGAAATATACTGCACGCTGTTGTCAATGCAATACTTTAACAGGTAGTAACACACATTGTCAAACAATGCTTTGAATTTCAGAATTTCAGTTTTGTCATTAAAGTTTTCTATATCGTAAAGCAGCTTCATTGAACGGCTCACGGCAAGCTTAATTGAGTCGTTTTTTATTCTGAATTTAGGGTTGGTTTCATTATCATTCAAATAGGGTTTAATGGCGAAGGGCGGTCCGCTCACAAGTAAAAAGCATTTGCCTTTGTTGCACTCGGGATATGAGTGTATTTCTTCGCTATTCAAAATATACACATCTCCGTCATATAGCACAGCTTCTTCATCGGGCTTAATAAGTTTCACAGGTCCCTTTTTTACATATATTATTTCATAGTCCTTGTGCCAGTGAAGATAGCTGGGAATTTTATCTGATTCTTCGGTAAATTTAAAAACACGGACAGGAAAGCTGCTGTTATAGGTGATAAGCAATTTTTTGTATGCCATTTATTCGATCTTTCCTCCTATACTTTTGCATAATCAGAACAGAAGTAGATATATTTCAAGTCAGCGATAACCGCCGAATGGGATGATTTTACCACGAAGGTCTTTCGTTCTGACGCACTTAGTTCCTCTAAAATTTCTGCAATTTTGCAATCGTTTCGGTCAAGATGATATTTTTCATAAAACTCTTCAAAGCTCATAACAACCGACTCATAACCCTCAAACATATGTAACAGCGAATAATCGATAAGCTTGTATTCCTCGTCAAGCATATGTATTCCGATGTCGGCGTTTACCATTGAATCAATATAATAGGGAGCGTCATTGAGAAAAAGTCCTGTTTTGTAAGAGCCGATTGAAACGGTCAAATCGGAATTTACGGCGATTTGAGCAACACCTGTGTCACCGTTGAGACCGCTGTTGATGTCTGCACTGACAACAAAGGCATTGGTTGAATTAATTTCCTCAATCGCCTGCCGAATCTCTCCCTTAACCTCTCCGCCTGAAAAGCCTGTGCCCAGCAGACAGTCAACCACAATGTCAAATCCCGTAAAGCCGTTTGCAAGCGACAGGGGCTGCTCCTCGGCTCCGAGAGAAAGCGCAGCCTTGTAGTAGTAAAGTCCGTCCTCGGAAAAACCGCTGCCTGCCCTGAAAATCGTCGGAGTGATTCCATTATTAATAAGTACACAGGCAAGCGCATAGCCGTCACCGCCGTTATTGCCCTTACCGCAAACAATGGCAACCCTTCCCGTGAAACGAACACTGTCAAAGATTCCCTGAGCTGCGTTCATCATAAGCTGCCTTGAGCTTGTGTGGCAGCTGATTGTGTGAGCGTCGCTTTTTCTCATATTTTCAACTGAAACAACTCTTTGAAAATTCATATACATTACCGTCCTTGATTGTTTATGCATTTTGTGCGGCGTCAAAAGCAAGCTGAGCCGCCTGAATATCGGTGTTGCAATAAAGCCTGAAGAGCTGTACACCTGAGAAGAAGCCGTCCATAAGCGAAAGTAAACGGCTCAGTCCCTGACGGTCGGAAGGCACAAGCGTAGCTTCAAAAAGCTGCCTGAAAACCGTGCCGGTGCTTACCCTTTCTATACGATTGTCGGCGGCTCTTTCAAGCACATAGACCGCCTTTACCGGTGCGCTTGTGTTTGTGCCGATGTCAGCCTTGCCCATCCAGGGTGTGGAGTAGATTGAAAAGCCATCGCCGCTTCGGCGGATTATGGATTTGTCATCGTTTATCATAGTGACTCTGTCGCCGAACAGCCGCCGCCAAAGCGAGGAGTGGGTTGATTTGCCTACTCCGCTTTTTGCGGTGAAAACATAGGCTTCACCGTTTAGCATAAGGCTTGAGGAATGAAAGAAAAATCCGTCAAACTCAGACAGTATGCGGTTGCAAAGCTCCGTTAAAATCAGCGTTCCCTCCGCAAGATGTGCAGGACAGACGGTGCCGTCCTCAAAGGTTTGCTTTGAAAGCTCCTCGGGATTAATGCATACGGAAAACAGGGCGGTGTTATCCTTGCTCAAAAAAGGTCTGAGCCGCTTTTCGGTTTCCCTGTATATTGGTGAAATTTCTATATTAAGGTCAGCGATTTTATATATAGCCATAATCAGCCTCTTTTTGAGATTAATATGTGAAACAACACAATTATATCATATTTCATTAAAAAAAGCCATTGCAATTTATTGTCCGTATAAGTTCATAGTTTAACTTTTTTAGGAGTTTTTTTGCAAATATATCTGAACCTCTGAATTTTTAAACCGACACGAATTATTCAGTGTTTCCTTAAGGGAGCAAGATTCATCAATCCCCGTCTGCAAAAAAGTCGAGAGCCTCGACACGCAAACCGAGCAGACAGATTGATATTTATAAATCTTCTCTGCCCGACCTTTTGCAAGATGTATATTATTAAAAGCATACCGGACTGTTTTATTAACGCAGACCTTCGAGTCCCTATGGCGAATCACAAAAATAAAAGCACC
>CALYYZ010000115.1 GCA_945607165.1 uncultured Ruminococcus sp.
GGTGCTGGAGTCAGAAAATATCATTGTAATGCCAAACGATGTTGCGTTGAGGCAGGATATTCGACCTCTTAAAATTTTGATACTTAATCTGATGCCGACTAAGATTGAAACCGAAACCCAGCTTCTCAGGCTTTTGGGCAACAGTCCTTTGCAGGTGGATATTGAGCTTTTACAGATGGCGTCTCACACCTCGAAAAACACCTCTCCCCACCATCTGACAACCTTTTACAAAACCTTTGACGAGGTTAAAAACGATACCTTTGACGGTATGATAATCACCGGCGCTCCCGTTGAACAGCTTGAGTTTGAGGAGGTTGACTACTGGAGCGAGCTGTGCGAGATTATGGAATGGTCAAAGCACAATGTATACTCAACCTTTCACATCTGCTGGGGCGCACAGGCAGGACTTTACTACCACTACGGAATCAAAAAGCATAATCTCCCCGAAAAGCTAAGCGGCATTTACTCGCACACTATCCTCTCTCCTCTGCACCGGCTTATGAGAGGCTTTGACGATTCGTTTAAGCTACCTCATTCACGCTACACGGGAATTAACAAGGAGGATATTGACCGTCACCCCGGTCTTGAGGTTCTTGCCGTATCCGACAAGGCAGGAGTTGCAGTTGTTTGCAGCAGAACAGGCAGACAGATATTTGTCACAGGCCACGCAGAATATGACCGTGACACGCTTGCAAAGGAATATTACAGGGATAAGAACAAAGGAATAAACCCAAGTGTTCCCTATAATTATTTTCCCGATGACGACGCATCTAAAACTCCGCCTATGGTATGGAGAAGCAACGCAACGCTTCTTTACACAAACTGGCTTAATTACTTTGTTTATCAGGCAACACCGTATGACCTGCGTGAGCTGCTTGAAAAATATCCGCATTAATATAAGGATTGTCACAAGCTCCTTGTGGCAATCCTTAGTTTATTTTATCAGTCTGTTCAGTTTTTCAATTTGTTTTGCTCTTTTGTATCTGTAGAGAATGTTCTCCGCCCACTCACGGTCAATCTTTATAAATCCCTTCAGCTTTTTGTCCTTGAGGGCAAATCGGTTGATTATATCCTTGGATTTTGAATAAATCTCAAGACGAGCCGTCTGCACATAGGGCTTGCGCTCACTGCCGACAAAATAGGTAAAGCCCATCGTGTTTGTTTCACGGTCATACATTGAAAGATAGCCCTCGGAAACCTCGGCTCCGCCGAGCTTTTTTGAAACCGTCTGGCTTATTGCAAGCTTTGTAAGCTCAACAGCCATATCGTCAAGACCTGTTTCAAACAGGAAAATCTTTTCCTTAAAGCTGTTAAAATCGGGAACAATTCGTTTGCTTATATTCCTTAAATTACTGTACTTTTCCTCAAGCTCATTATCACAAAGCTGGAAACGATCAATTTTGGGAATAAGATATATCATAAAGCGATTTTTCATATCGTTGTATAGAACAGGATATGTAAGCATAGCCTTGTGTCCGCACTCGGGGCATCTCCACTCAAACAGCTCTCCGCTTGCAACCTTGTCCCGCATTGCTCTGTTCACGGTCACATTTACGCTTGTGTAGATTTGCGCCTTGCTCATATTGCTGCAAATCGGACACACTATTGCCTTGTTAACCTTTTTTTCGGGCATAACTAACAACTCCTTTGATATAATTATATCAACCGAACACGATTTTCACAAGTTATTTTTAAAAAAATATTGATTTTATATAAAATATCTGTCATAATAATAGAGTAAATATTTGTATTAATATCATTCGCATTATGCGGTTTATGTAAGGAGAGTTACAATGACAATTTTCGGTACAGTTAAGGGAACGGTAACCACTGCGGTTGATACTATTTCTTCTGTGGCTCAGACTGTTCTTGAAAAAAACAGAACAAAGGCTAAGCTCAATCGCCTCAGAATGGTTATGAAATCGGAAAGCGAGCTTATGAACAGAGCCTATATTGCTCTTGGAAAGCATTATTATGAGATGAACAGAAGCAAGGACGCTAAGGTGTCTGATCAGCAGGAAAAGCTTTTTGATGTGATCGAGAAATCGAAAATCAAAATTGCCAAGGCAAGAGAGTGCTACAGACAGATTATTGACAATCAAAATGATGTTTACTACGGTCAGCCGGCTGAACAGGAATATTCCTTGGGTGAACTCACCGACATCACCGTTGCCTGCTCAAATGAAAGCGACTACAAATCCTCTCCCTTCAAAAGCACTGCAGAAAAGGCCGAGTCTGAGGAGAAAACCTCTGAGGATTCCTTAACCGATGAAATAACCTCTGTTGACGAGGCTGAGCCGGACGAGGACGAGGAATCAGCAAATGAGGAATTGTTTTAGTTGAAAGCTTTTTGTCTTAAAAGCTGCGGCATTAAGCCCACCTGTCAAAGGTCAGGGAAAACCCGAAATATTAATCTAAACAAGCGATGGCAATTCTGGCTACCGCTTGTTTTTTTGTTATGGTACTATGGAACCACTGAACAGCTTTTATACTAATTCATGATAGAAAGTAGACTTATATTTGCGAGGATAATTTTCGCAAGACAAGGCGAAGGACGCCGCAAGGCTGGCGCCTTGCAAGGACGACAACGCAGTATTGCGGAAATCAGACCGCAAAGATTGTCTGCTTTTTATTAGGTATTAGTATTAGTGTGATTTATTCAGTGTTTCCTACTTTTGCACCCGATTTATGCGCATTTCACCGCCCGATTTTCCCCTCTTGCCCGAAAAGCAGTGACAAAATCCTCAATCAATAGTATAATCGCATTGTACCAGAAAGGAGGGGGCAATTTGAAGGTAGAACTCAAAATCTCAAAGGAAGTCAAAGAACCCTATGCAGTCATATATTCCGACTCGCTCACCGATGAAATCACCTCGGCGGTTATGTACCTTGAAAACACAGGAAAAATCATAACAGGCGAGGACAACGGCAGAATCGTTATTCTTCAGCCGTCCGAAATTTATATAGTCAGAGTCGAGAATGAGCGCACAGTCATCTATGGCGAGAACAAAAAATTCCTCTCGCCGAAACGCCTTTATCAGCTTGAACAACAGCTCGGCAACGGCTTTATGAAAATTTCAAAGTCAACCGTCATAAACCTCAGTCACATAAAATGCGTTGAACCGTCATTCAAGGGTATGATGAGCCTTGTTATGAAAAATGGTCTGAAGGACTGGATTTCACGCAAATATCTGCCCGACTTCAAGAAATATCTGGGCATTTAAGGAGGATTTTTTATGAGAAATGTTATCAAATCAATCGCAGTAGGCATAAGCTGGGGTTTTTCAATCCTCATTTTGTATCTTACAGTCGGTGTAATCATCAGCAAAGATTATCTTGCAGGTATTGCACCCAACGACTTTATTATGTATGTAATCTGCTCCGCTGTAATCGGTCTCGGATTTTCCGTTCCGTCACTGGTTTACTACAACGAGCGCATTTCAAAAGCCTTGCAGGTGATTATCCATCTCGGTACAGGCTTTGCAATCTACATTCCCGTTGCATTCTTTGCAGGCTGGATACCGACAGCATACGGTGCAATCGCCGTTGCAATCTCACTTTTGATTGCCGTTGTGTTTTCACTTTTGGTATGGCTCTGCTTTGCCCTGTACTACAGAAAGCAAGCGCAGGAAATCAACAGAAAGATAATTGAAAAGCAGAACAGCAAATAAATAACATCGCAATTTAAAAGTAGCTAAATTTCATTATTGATTTTCGTCTACTATAGATATTGGAACCCCTGAAAAATAATGTTATCATAGATGTATTATATTTTAAGAGTGAAATAAACATCAAAAAACAATAATCAAGCACATTCCTTGCCTGCTTGCTTGTCGTGGCAATGCTTATGACAATGCTTTACACCGTACACCGCAAGTGCGGCTGACGAGGAAACACCTGTATTTACTTCAGGTGACTATCAGTATTCTCTTTTAGATGACGGCTCTGCCGACAGCGATGTTAACAACGATGGCACAGTCATCTAAAAAGGCTGTGCCGTTTTGGTTTTATTGTGCTGCGGTACTATAGTTATGATTGGAGTATTCTTATGAAAAAAAGGCTTTTTGCACTGCTTCTGTGTCTGATTACGGCGGCAGGCTCAATTAATTGTGCATATGCGGCAAACGAAAACAGCTTCAGCAGCTCTGCTGCGGACATTCGAGGAGTTGATGTTTCGTCCTATTTCTCTTTAAGGAACAGCAGCGTAGGCTTTAAGGATTTCGACGGAAATGAATTAGATGACAACGGTTTTTTTGCCTTTTTAAAGAGCTGCTCCGTAAACTACATACGAGTCAGGATATGGAACGATCCATATGACAGCAGCGGCAACGGCTACGGCGGGGGAAACTGCGATCTTGATAATGCCGTAAGGCTCGGCAGACTCGCCACCGCAAACGGAATGAAGCTTTTTGCCGATTTTCATTTATCGGATTTCTGGGCAGACCCGGCAAAGCAGACTGTCCCGAAGGCATGGAAAGCACTCAGCCTTGACGAGAAGCAAACGGCCGTTTATGAGTACATAAGAAGCAGCCTTGAGGCTCTTAAGAAAAACGGAGCTGACATCGGTATGGTGCAAATAGGAAACGAGATAAACAACGGTCTTTGCGGCGAAACAAGTACACAGAATATCTCTTTACTTCTCAAAAGCGGATTTTCCGCAGTTGCCGATACGGACAGTAATATTTTAAGGGCAGTTCACTACACCGACCCCGATAAAGGAGCCTTTGTTTATTTTGCAGAAAACCTTAAAAAATACGGTGTAGACTACGATGTTTTCGCAAGCTCATACTATCCCTATTGGCACTCTGCCGCCGACAACCTTTCCGCGGAGCTTAAAAAAATAAGCGAAGGCTACGGCAAATATGTTTTGATTGCCGAAACTGCCTATCCCTTCACCTCAGAGGACAGCGACTTTTTTGCAAATAACATAAGCGGCTTTGAACAATCGCTTGTATATCCCGTCAGCATCAACGGTCAGGCAGAAGCTGTCAGAAATGCTTTTCGTGCTGTCTCGGCAGTCGGCGATAAGGGGCTGGGCGTATTTTATTGGGAGCCAGCGTGGATTTCTGTAGGTACAGGCTCCTATGAAGAAAATCTTGCTTTGTGGGAGCGTTTCGGCTCAGGCTGGCAGTCCTCCTTTGCCGCCGAATACTGCGAGGACAAGGCAATTTATCACGGCGGCTCTTCATGGGATAATCAGGCTATGTTCAATAAAAACGGATATCCCCTTGATTCTCTAAGAGTTTTTTCGGAATTTGACAAGGCTTCATCGGTAACGGGCGATGTTAACCTTGACGGAGTAGTAAGCGTAGATGATGCAACGCTTTTGCAAAAATATCTTGCACAGCTCGAGTCTCTCTCTGAAAATCAGCTTGCACTAAGCGACCTAAACTGCGACGGAGTAATAGATGTGAGCGACGCAACCGAGATTCAAAAGCGCATATCAAAGTCGAGCACCTCGACGGGTAATTCGTGTAGAAGGCTTCATATTATATAAAACTTATTTTCCCGAGCGTTAGCTTCATATACTAATTATGTCTATTCGAGTACCTCGACGGGTAA
>CALYYZ010000116.1 GCA_945607165.1 uncultured Ruminococcus sp.
CATTGACCCCGGTCTCGCTTTCGGAACGGGAAGCCACGAAACCACAAGACTCTGCCTTGAGATGTGCGAAAAATATATGAAGCAGGGCGACAGCGTGCTTGATGTCGGCTGCGGCAGCGGAATATTGGGCATAGCAACTCTGCTTATGGGCGCAAAAAAGGCGGTCGGGGTTGATATTGACGAGGTTGCAGTCAGGACAGCCGCCGAAAATGCCGAACTCAACAGGGTAGGAGACCGTTTTACGGCAATCTGCGGAAGCTTTACCGAAAAGGTTGAGGGAAAATATGATATTGTGCTTGCAAATATCGTAGCCGACGCAATTATGTTTCTGTCAGGCGGAATTTCAGGCTTTATGAATCCGGACTCGGTATACATAATGAGTGGAATTATCGACTCCCGAGCAGACGAGGTCAGAAGTTCCGTAATATCAAAGGGCTTTGCGATAATTGAGGAGCACATCGAAAACGGTTGGGCTTGCTTTGCAGCAAAAATAAGGACTTGATATTATCCATAGTATAATGTGCATAGATTCTGCTTAATTTTGTTGTGCAAAGCATAGTATTTTTTGTTTTTTCACAAAACTGTCACATTTGACTGATAGAATTATACGGCGAAACATTGTATTCTATAAACCTTGGAGGTACAAAATGAAAAAACCTGACAAAAGAGAAGTGCTGAATCTGTTCTTCTCGGCATTTTTAGTAACTGCATTTGTTATTTGTGCACATTTCTTCAATCAGTTTACAAGTACCCTGGAGCCGATGATCGCAACCCTTGTTTCGGTTGCAATTTATGCGGTGTTCGGTCTTTTGCTTTTCTACGCAACAAGAGTGGGCGACGGTGTACCCGTGAAGAGATTTTCTCTTCCCACACTCATTTTTATGGTTATTCCGGCACTCTATATTATTGTGGCTTCAATAGCAACCGGACTTCCCTTCCACGATTCGTTTGTCGGTGAGGGCGATCAGATGAAGATAATAGTTGTTCTCGCTTGTGTTGCACTGGGCTACGGAATCCCCTATACATTTGTAAGCGGCTACGAGCTTGAAGAACCTGAAGCAGAGGATAGCTCTTTGGTTGCCGGCGGAATAGAAGAGGAGCTTGAAGCAGCAGAAAGCGAAGAAGCTGTTGAGACTGAGGCTGAGGATTCACAGGCCGCTTCTCTTGAGGACACAGTTGTCTGAGTATATATCATAAAATCGGTAAAATTAAAAGGTACTGCTTTGGCGGTACCTTTTTTATTGCCTGATCAGATGCGCCCTGCGCACGCTTTCTTGTTCTGAGAAGATTATTCATTTTTCTGCTGCTAAAAAACCGTCAATAAGCTCTGCGGCATATTTGCACAGCTCGGCACAGGGTCTTGTCCTGTAATAATTCTCTGTTCTCTCCTGAGGTTCGGGATTATCCCTGCCCTTTGTCCTCAGTCCCAAAAGCTCACGACAGATTATCGAGCCGTTTTCCTTTTTAAACTCCTCTGCAAGCTTCTGAACACTTGTGTATATATGTTTTTTATTATCCCTGTCGGTGCTGTTTTCTCCCTTTGAAAGTCCCAGCACCATAAACATTCCGCTGACAGCGCCGCAAACCTCTCTTAGTCTGCCCATTCCGCCGCCGAAGGGAGCGGAAATCATTTCTGCAGTGCTTTTATCAAAGCCTAAATCATCACAAAAAGCCAAAAGCACAGACTGAGAACAGTTGTACCCTTCAAGAAAATATTTTTTTGCAAGCTCACCCTTAGTCATAAACCGTCTTTCCTTTCATACTACAAAGCTTTATAGGTTTTAGTATCAGTATAATAACAAAATTATACACTCATATCGGGCGGCAGTCAACACAGCAGACAGATTCGAAAATTATGCGTAAATGTACAAATGAGGGCACAATATCTATTGAAACATAAATAAAAAAGTAATATAATAATTTTTTAGGGTTATCACCCGATAATAATTACAACAAAGGAAGTAATGTTATGGCAAAAAAACAGTTTAAGTCTGAATCCAAAAGACTTCTTGACCTTATGATCAATTCAATTTACACTCACAAGGAAATTTTCCTTCGTGAGCTTATTTCCAACGCAAGTGACGCCATTGATAAGCTGTGCTTTATCTCTCTTACCGACGACAAGGTTGGAATGGACAGAAGCGATTTTAAGATCTGTATAAACGCAGACAAGGACAACCGTGTGCTCAAAATCACGGACAACGGAATCGGAATGAACAAGGACGAGCTTGAAAACAACCTCGGCACCATTGCTTCCTCCGGCTCATACAAATTCAAGCAGGATATGGACTCAAAGCAGGACGATATTGACATAATCGGCCAGTTCGGAGTAGGCTTTTATTCTGCATTTATGGTAGCAAAGAAAATCACCGTAAACACCAAAAAATACGGTGAGGAAACCGGCTACTGCTGGCAGTCAAGCGGTGCAGACGGCTATACTGTCAAAGAAATTGAAAAAGACAGCGCAGGCACAGAGATTATACTTGAAATCAAGGACAACACCGATGAGGAGAACTACGACGAGTTTTTGGAGCAGTACAGACTTCAGGGGCTTGTCAAAAAATACTCCGACTACATTCGTTATCCGATTATGATGGATATGACAAAAAGCAGAGTCAAGGAGGAAACAAAGGACAGCGACAAGCCCGAATACGAGGAATATACCGAAACCGAAACGCTCAACAGTATGGTGCCCATCTGGCAGCGCAGAAAGCAGGAGGTTGAGCAGGAGGAATATGACAAGTTTTACAGCGAAAAGTTTATGACTATGGACAAGCCGCTTAAAACAATAGTTACCTCGGTTGAGGGTGTTGTAACCTACAAGGCTCTCCTGTTTATCCCCTCGGCTACTCCCTATGACTACTACACCAAGGAATACAAAAAAGGACTGCAGCTCTATTCAAGCGGAGTTCTTATTATGGACTGCTGCGAGGAGCTTCTTCCCGAGCACTTCCGCTTTGTAAAGGGCGTTGTTGACAGCGCTGACCTTTCTCTGAACATTTCAAGAGAAATGCTCCAGCACGACCGTCATCTGCTGACTATCGCACAGAATATTGAAAAGAAAATCAAAAACGAGCTAAACTCTATGCTTGCAAACGACCGTGAAAACTACGAAAAATTCTTTAATGCCTTTGGCAGACAGCTCAAATACGGAGTTGTTTCCGATTACGGTATGCACAAGCAGGAGCTTCAGGATTTGCTGATGTTCTATTCCTCAACCGAAAAGAAGCTTGTTACTCTTTCGGAATATGTTGACAGAATGAAGGAGGAGCAAAAGTACATCTACTTTGCAACAGGCGACAGCGCCGCTGCCATTGACGCTCTTCCCCAGACAGAGCTTCTGCGTTCAAAAGGCTACGAGATTCTGTACTGCACGGACGATGTTGACGAGTTCACACTGCAAACACTAATGGTTTACAAGGAAAAGAGCTTCTGTTCGGCAACAAATGAGGACTTGGGCATTGAAAACGACGAAGCAAACAAAGAGGATAAGGGCGACAGCTCTGCGCTTCTCACCTTTGTAAAGGAAACCTTAGGCGACAAAATAAGCGAGGTTGTTGCTTCAAAGAAGCTTGTTTCACACCCCGTATGTCTTACCGCAAAGGGCGGAATATCCTTTGAAATGGAAAAATATTTTAACTCTGTTCAGCCAGATTCCGGAATGAAGGCTCAAAGAGTGCTTGAGCTTAACCTGTCACACAGCGCAGTAAAGGCAATGGAGGGTTTCATTCAAACAGATATTGACAGAGCCAAGAAATATGCCGAGGTACTTTACTGTCAGGCTCTGCTTATTGCAGGTCTTCCCCTTGAAAATCCGTCCGAATACACAGACCTTGTCTGCTCAATTATGTAAGCAGGAAAATAAGGCTTGAAAAAGTCGTAATATATTGTATAATAATAACGATACGAAAATATACTCTTTCGGAGGTAAATCATGGCAGAGAATAAAAAAATGGTAGAAGCCATTACAAGCAGAGACGAGGACTTTGCTAAATGGTACACTGATATTGTAAAAAAAGCGGAGCTTGTTGACTACTCAGGCGTAAAGGGCTGTATGGTGATCCGCCCCTACGGCTACGCTATTTGGGAAAATATACAGGCTGACCTTGACAGACGCTTCAAGGAAACAGGACACGAAAATGTGTATATGCCAATGTTTATCCCCGAAAGTCTGCTTCAAAAGGAAAAAGACCATGTTGAGGGCTTTGCTCCCGAGTGTGCGTGGGTAACAGTCGGCGGTCAGGAAAAGCTTGCCGAAAGGCTTTGCGTCCGCCCGACTTCGGAAACCCTGTTTTGTGAGCATTATAAAAAGGTAATCACAACCTATCGTGACCTGCCCAAGCTCTACAATCAATGGTGCAGCGTTGTAAGGTGGGAAAAGACCACCCGCCCCTTCCTGCGCACATCTGAGTTTTTGTGGCAGGAAGGTCACACAATGCACGAAACTGCCGAGGAGGCTCAGGAGGAAACACTGAGAATGCTCCATGTTTATGAGAGCTTCTACAGAGAAACTCTGGCTATTCCCGCAGTTATAGGCAAAAAAACCGAAAAGGAAAAGTTTGCAGGTGCAGAGGCTACCTACACCATTGAGCCGATGATGCACAACGGTGTTGCACTTCAGGGCGGCACATCACACTATTTCGGCGACGGCTTTGCAAAGAGCTTCGGCATAACCTATACCGGAAAGGACAACAAGCTGCACTTCCCCCATCAGACATCATGGGGTGTATCAACAAGAATGATCGGTGCAATAATAATGGTACACAGCGACGACGACGGTCTTGTGCTTCCGCCGAGAATTTCTCCCATTCAGGTTGCCGTTATCCCGGTTGCACAGCACAAGGAGGGCGTTCTTGAAAAGGCAAACGAGCTGAAATCTGAGCTTGCAAAGAGCTTCAGAGTTAAGCTTGACGACTCCGACCACGCTCCCGGCTGGAAGTTTGCGGAATACGAGATGAAGGGTGTTCCGGTGAGAGTAGAGATAGGTCCTAAGGATATCGAAAAGAATCAGTGCGTCGTTGTAAGGCGAGACACAAGAGAAAAGGCTTTTGTTCCGCTTGACGGCATAACCGAATATATTGAAAATCTGCTTAACACTATCCACAACGATATGTATGAGCGAGCTTTGAAAAATACACAGGACAAAACCTTTACCGCAACAAGCTACGATGAGTTTATTGACACCGCAAAAAATCATCCCGGCTTCATTAAGGCAATGTGGTGCGGCGACTCTGAGTGTGAGGATAAGCTAAAAGACGCAACAGGCGGAGTTAAGAGCAGATGTATTCCCTTTGAGGAGGAGCACTTAAGCGATGTCTGCGTATGCTGCGGTAAGCCTGCAAAGCATATGGTTTATTGGGGCAAGCAGTATTAATCCGGCTCCTGACAGCAATCGGGCTGAGCTGACAATAATAATTAACGGAAAAGGTGGTGAGAGAAATGCCGATAAAGGTTCAGACAAATCTTCCGGCAATTAAGGTGCTGGAGTCAGAAAAT
>CALYYZ010000117.1 GCA_945607165.1 uncultured Ruminococcus sp.
ACCGCAGGTGTTACAGACCACATTAAGGACACAGCCGTAGGCTACCTTATGCAGAAGGAAATTGATTATCTCGGCAACGCTGTTGAGAATCCTGTTCGTCCCTTTGTTGCAATTCTCGGTGGTGCAAAGGTTGCAGACAAGCTCAATGTTATCTCTAACCTGCTTGAAAAGTGCGACACACTCATCATCGGCGGCGGTATGGCTTATACCTTCCTTAAGGCTCAGGGCAAAGAGGTTGGTCTTTCACTGGTTGACGATACTAAAATTGACTACTGTAAGGAAATGATGGAAAAGGCTGAGAAGCTCGGCAAAAAGCTCCTTCTCCCTGTTGATACAACAATCGCAGCAGGCTTCCCCGATCCCATCGACGCTCCCATTGATGTTGAGGTTGTTGACGCTGACAACATTCCTGCCGACAAAGAGGGTCTTGACATCGGCACAAAAACTCAGGAGCTTTTCGGCGATGCTGTTAAGAGCGCAAAGACTGTTGTTTGGAACGGTCCTATGGGCGTGTTTGAGAATCCCACCCTTGCAAAGGGTACAATCGCTGTGGCAAAGGCTTTGGCTGAAACAGACGCTACAACAATCATCGGCGGCGGCGACAGCGCAGCTGCAGTTATTCAGCTCGGTTTTGCCGACAAGATGAGCCACATCTCAACAGGCGGCGGTGCTTCTCTTGAATATCTTGAGGGTAAAACTCTTCCCGGAATTGCAGTAATTGCAGATAAATAATGATATGTAATCTTGTGGGCGGTTAATCCGCCCATAAATCTATGTAGTGAAAGGTTGAATAAAAATGGATAAGACAAAGAGAAAGGCAATTATCGCCGGCAACTGGAAAATGAACAAGACTCCTTCCGAGGCTAAGGTGCTTCTTAACGATATGATTCCTCTTGTAAAGGACGCTGACTGCGAGGTTATCGCCTGTGTTCCCTATGTTGACCTTTGCACAGCTCTTGAGACTGTAAAGGGCACAAACATCAAAATCGGTGCTGAAAACTGCCACTGGGCAGAAAGCGGCGCTTTCACAGGAGAAATCTCGACCTCAATGCTCAAGGAAATGGGCGTTGAGTATGTTGTTTTGGGACACAGCGAAAGAAGACAGTACTTCGGCGAGACCGACGAAACCGTAAACAAGAGAACAAAGGCTGCTCTTGCAGCAGGCTTAAAGCCCATTGTTTGTGTAGGCGAGCTTCTTTGGGAGCGTGAGTGCGATATCACAGAAGAGGTAATTGCAAGACAAATTAAGCTTGACCTTTTTGATGTATCTGCTGAAGATGTTAAGAAAACAGTTATCGCTTACGAGCCTGTTTGGGCTATCGGCACAGGCAAAACCGCTACTGCCGACCAGGCTGAGGAGGTTTGCGCATTTATCCGTGCTACACTTGCTAAGCTCTACAGCGAAGAGGTTGCTCAGGCCGTTACAATTCAGTACGGCGGTTCAATGAACGACTCAAACGCAGACGAGCTGCTTTCAAAGACAAATGTTGACGGCGGTCTTATCGGCGGTGCTTCACTTGTTGCAGAGAAGTTTGCCGCTATCGTAAAGGCTGCAAGCAAGTAATTTACAATACTCATTACAACTTAAGGCAGGCAATATTTGTCTGCCTTAAATTTACTATTGCACACGAAAGGATTTATCTATGAAAAAACCCTTAATTTTAATGATTCTTGACGGTTTCGGAATTGCCCCGAACGACGGCAACGCTATTGCCGCTGCTAAAAAGCCTAACATTGACAGACTGTTTGCGGAAAATCCGCTTACACAAATCGGTGCTTCCGGTATGGATGTAGGTCTTCCCGACGGTCAGATGGGCAACTCCGAGGTTGGACACACAAACATCGGCGCCGGCAGAATCGTATATCAGGAGCTTACAAGAATTACAAAGACTATTAATGAGGACAAGCTCAAGGACAACGAGGCTATTGTTGCGGCAATGGACAAGGCTCTTGCAAACGGAACAGCACTTCATCTTATGGGACTGCTCTCGGACGGCGGTGTTCACAGCCACAACACTCATCTTTACGGTATTCTGGAGCTTGCAAAGAAAAAAGGTCTTGAAAAGGTTTACATTCACGCTTTTCTTGACGGCAGAGATGTTCCGCCCTCAAGCGCAGCAGATTTTGTTAAGGCGTGTGTTGATAAGACTGAGGAAATCGGCGTCGGCAAAATTGCCACCGTTATGGGCAGATACTACGCAATGGATCGTGATAACCGCTGGGAGCGTGTTGAGAAGGCTTACGCAGCAATGGTCTACGGCGAGGGTGTAGAGGCTGAATGTCCTGTTTGCGCAGTGAAAAACTCATATGCTCAGGAGGTTACCGACGAGTTTGTTGTTCCCTCTGTTATCAAGGGCGGCGCACCTATTAAGCCTAACGACAGCGTTATCTTCTTTAACTTCCGTCCCGACAGAGCAAGAGAAATAACAAGAACACTTGTTGATCCCGACTTTAACGGATTTGAAAGAAAAAACGGCTTTTTCCCCGTGAACTTTGTTTGTATGACTCAGTATGACGCTACTATGCCTAATGTTGAGGTTGCCTTTAAGCCCCAGGTGCTTACAAACACAATCGGCGAATACCTTTCAAACAAAGGTATGTCACAGCTTAGAATTGCCGAAACCGAAAAGTATGCTCATGTAACCTTCTTCTTCAACGGTGGTGTTGAAAAGCAGTATGAGGGCGAGGACAGAATCCTGGTAAAATCCCCTGCGGTTGCAACCTATGATCTACAGCCCGAAATGAGCGCATATGAGGTTACCGACAAGCTTGTTCCCGCAATCAAAAGCGGAAAGTATGATATGATTATCCTAAACTTTGCTAACTGCGATATGGTAGGTCACACCGGTGTGTTTGACGCTGCTGTCAAGGCTGTAGAGGCTGTTGACGAGTGCGTAGGCAAGGTTGTTGACGCCATCATAGAAATGAACGGTACCGCACTCATAACTGCCGACCACGGCAACGCTGACAAAATGGTTGACACAGACGGCGAACCGTTCACAGCGCACACAACAAATCCTGTTCCATTCTGCGTTATCGGCTATGACTGTCAGCTCAGAAGCGGCGGCAGGCTTGCTGATATCGCTCCTACAATGCTCCAAATTCTCGGACTTCCTCAGCCCGAAGAGATGGACGGCAAAAGCCTTATTGAGTAACTTCTTAACCCCGGACGCAAAAATGTCCGGGGATTATTTTTTTAAGGACGGTAATATTATGAGAAATATACTTGTTACAGGCGGTACTGTTTTTGTCAGCAAATATATCGCTGAGTATTTTGCCGGAAAGAATGAAAATGTTTATGTTTTTAACAGAAACAGACACCCCGGTGTTGCCGGGACTACTCTTATTGAGGGTGACAAAACGGTATCCTTTGAAGCATTGAATAATTATCGCTTTGACTTGGTAATTGCCGTAAATATTTATAATAAAAACGAAATGAAAAATTTGCTTGACGGGCTAAAATATGTAAATGATTTTATTTTCATCAGTTCAAGTGCCGTATATCCTGAGTCCACGAAAATCCCCTTCAGAGAAACCGACAAAACAGGCTTCAACTCTGTTTGGAAGCAGTACGGAAGCGATAAGCTGGAGGCTGAAAAATACTTGACTGAAAGGCTGCCGAAGGCATACATACTCAGACCGCCTTATCTCTACGGGAAATATCAAAATCTGTACAGAGAAGGCTTTGTTTTTGACTGTGCCTTAAAACAGCTGCCCTTTTACATTCCGAAGCAAGGCAAACTGAAGCTGCAATTCTTCAATGTTTATGATTTATGCCTGTTCATTGACACTGTTATTGATGAAAAGCCCAGTCAGCATATATTTAATGTCGGAAATTCAGAGCCGGTAGATATAAATGAGTATGCAGGGCTATGCTACAATGTTGTAGGCTCAAGGCTGAATAAAATATATGTTGATGAAAAACACAATCAGCGTGATTATTTTCCGTTTTATGATTATGAATACTATTTAGATGTAACGCAGCAAAACCTGTTTTTCAAAGAAACCGTTTCTATGTATGACGGACTCAAGGAATCATTTGAATGGTACAGAAACAATCAGGATAAGGTAATCAAGAGGGATTATTTCAGCTATATCAAAAATCACTTAACATAAACGATTTATAATAATCTGTTGTTGATGAAATAACAATTTTGGTGTAAAATAAGTAATGAATACTTATAGGCAATTAAAGGGATAGAGATATGTTTAAGCTGAGAAGATTTTTGAAGGATTATAAAAAGGAATGTATTATCGGGCCTTTGTGCAAGCTGTTTGAAGCGATACTTGAACTGCTTGTGCCGCTTGTTATGGCTAATATTATTGATGTCGGAATAAAAAACAAAGACAGCGGTTATGTGCTCAAAATGGGCACAGTTATGGTGCTTCTGGGTCTTGTGGGTCTTATGAGCGCACTTGTGTGCCAATATCTTGCGTCAAAAGCTTCTCAGGGCGTGGGTACAAAAATCCGCAGAGAGCTTTTTTTACACATAAACACGCTCTCTCACGCTGAGCTTGATAAGCTGGGCACCCCCTCTCTGATAACTCGAATTACCAATGACACAAATCAGGTACAGCAGGGCGTTGCGATGTCAATAAGACTGTTGACAAGAGCACCTTTCATTGTTGCAGGTGCACTGATAATGTCAATGACCATAAATCCCGGACTTTCACTGATATTTTTTGTTGCCGCCGTGCTCATAGGATTAACACTTTATTTTGTAATGAGCAGAAGTATACCTATATATTCGAGAATACAGAAAAAACTTGATAAAATCGGGCTTTTGTCAAGAGAAAATCTATCCGGAAACAGGGTAATCAGAGCCTTCTCAAAGCAGGACAATGAAACCGAGAGAATTGACAAGGCGACGGAGGAGCTGGCAAAAACCTCAATCAGGGTCAGCCGTCTTTCCGCCCTGTTAAGTCCTGTTACCTATGCCGTTACAAATCTGGCTATTGTGCTGATTATTTGGCTGGGTGCATTTAATGTCAACAGCGGCGGTGGTATGCTTTCCGGCGATATTATCGCACTTGTAAACTATATGACTCAGATTTTGCTTGCTATGATAGTTGTGGCAAATCTGGTTATTCTGCTTACAAAAACAAGCGCCTGTGCTTCAAGAATCAATGAGGTTTTTGAAACTAAGCCGAGTGTTGTTGAAAATAACACCGAGAATATCAAGACGGACAAAAGCGCCGATACTCCTAAGATAGAATTTAAAAATGTTGACTTTACCTACGGTGGAGACAGCGATGATGAGCTAAACGACATTAGCTTCAGAATTATGCGTGGTCAGACAGTCGGAATTATCGGCGGAACAGGCTGCGGAAAGAGTACGC
>CALYYZ010000118.1 GCA_945607165.1 uncultured Ruminococcus sp.
TATAATTGCGAATGACAGCAAGATTGAAAAAATAATGTTGTAGTTCCCTAATTATTCTTGGTATGGTATAATAGTTAGGCATCAAGCGAACACTTCATGATTGTTGTAGTTCCCTAATTATTCTTGGTATGGTATAATTGTTGACCGCTTAGGGTGGATGGATACCGAGTTGTAGTTCCCTAATTATTCTTGGTATGGTATAATCTACCGAGGTATGTAGTTATGCTACAAAGAGTTGTAGTTCCCTAATTATTCTTGGTATGGTATAATGTATGTTGTGGTAATAAATGGGAGTAATGGGTTGTAGTTCCCTAATTATTCTTGGTATGGTATAATACAACTTATTGATTATTTACTCTTGATGGAGTTGTAGTTCCCTAATTATTCTTGGTATGGTATAATAGGAACGCAAAAACCCCCCATAAACACTATGTTTACGGGGGGTTTGTATTCGGAAAATTCTAAATATCTTTGCAAAATAAGCGTCAAAATTATGCTTTTCAGAAAATTGAAAGCTGTTCAAATACGGCGTGCTCCTCTTCTGTTACAAGATTTCCGATAATAAGCTCCATTTTTTCATACTGCTTTTCCGTTATCACAAGCAATCTGACAGAACCGTTATCTGGCTTGTTGTTTCGGATTCTGATTTTATGCTTTTCAACATCATCATAGCCATTGCAGATTCTGCAATATACAGAGTACTGCACCATAAAATATCCGTCTTTGATTAAAAAATTTCTGAACTGCGTAGCTACTCTGCGCTGTGTTTTCGTTTTTACAGGCAGGTCAAAAAAGACTATCATTCTCATAAACTTATTCATACTTGTGTTGTTCCAAATCCATTATCTGAGGCAAAAGCAAATCATTTCTCTTGCCGGAAATAAAGCTTGTAAGACTTTGAACGGTATTATCAATCGCTTTTGCACAAGCAAACAGCTTGCCGCTGATAATTACATCAGCATTTAGCAGATTTACAAGCTGAGCTTTTCGGCTTGTTGACAGTTCTTCATCATCAAACGCATTATACCTTACAAATAAATCCACCAACGGACGGTAAGCTTCAATGATATCGTCTGCAAGATTGAAATTATTTAGAGTACTCTTATGAAATATTCCTATTGACGGCTCATATCCGTAAACAATAAGATATTTTTCTATTGTACTCCGCAGAACTGCGTAGCCGTAATTCAGACAGGCATTTATTGCATTTTCCTGACTTCTTGTAAATGCTTTTCCGAAAAGCAGTTTAAAATATTTAGAAGCTGCTACTGCTTCCATATTGCTCGTATCGCCTGAATGAACCTTAAGCTTTATGCTGTCAATTTCCTGCCAGCCGTCAATACTGCACAATTTCAAAACAGCCGCTTGATTTTCAATCTTCTGCATCACAATTTGCTTCCATAACTGTTTTTTTGCCGGCAGGCTCATATTAATCTGATCGTTAAGCACCGACATATGCCTGCTGTGACGGCTAACGGGAAGAAAGACTCCGCAGGGATGATGGGATTTATCGGTCACATAGAATGTAATTGCGTACTCCGAGAATTTCATAAGAAGATATGTACTGACATTTATCTGTAGGCTGTCAGACGCAATACATTCTATGTCTTCAAGCGGAATTTTTGTAATCACACCGTTGTCTATAATCAGCTGTTCATTTTTCACGGACAGCTTTATAGGATTTGCAAGAAACAGAACTCTATAGCCCATTTATCTGAACCCCATTCTCTTTTCTCGTCCCGACTTTGTAATGTTGCCAAGCACATCAACCTGACATTTTTCAAACTCAAGTAATCCCTTTACGCCTAAACTCGGGATAGAGTATGTATTGTCATGATTAATAACTGTGATAGACGCAGTTGAAATACTGCTCTTTCTGAAATATACAAAAATATCATTTGTTACAAGATTCTTTGCAAGCGTAGCTTCTTTGTTTATTAAAGAGAACTTCATATGTTTTTTTGAAACAATATGTATTAAATCATTCGGATAAAGTGAAAACAAGAAGTTTTCTTCACTCATTTCTTTCCAGTTATCAAATGATTTATTTGCTACTATCGCTTTATTCGGCAACACTTTTTTAACTGTGTCTGCTACATAAATCGGCACAAGATAATAGCCCTCTCCTTCAACATAAAAGACATCTGTTCTAACCATAGAATCGTTGTCAGCTATAGCTGTTCCATTGTGTACGGGTACAGTCAGTGTTGATTTTTCGATTATCTTTACCTTTTTTACAAGCGGTCCTTTGCTGCCGTCACTCTTTGGCTTATAGAATTTTTCTTCAAAAGCCGCTTTTGCGTCTCCGCCGAATTGCTTGAGTCTTTCAAGTAGTGCATTATAAAGCAGAATATCACTTGACGGATTGAAGTAGTTTTCTATTTCTCCGTCCTTTAATTTAAGTGATGTAAGTGCAACCTTTGAAATAGCGCAGCTTTTTCCGTCAAATTCATAGGGCTTTCTTATTGTCTCCTTGTGAGCTGCCCCCGAAATTTTCCTTTTTGGCATCCGTGAAACAAATATCGGTTTAACATCTTCTCCAACCGAATAATTCGGCAACGGACATTCAAGGAGATACCTAGATGGATTTTCGGAGCATAACATTTCCAGCTCCTGTCTGAAATACGGATAGTGCATCGGAAAACGATTAATCACTTCTCCGGTTTTTTTATCAATATCAAAATACTCGCCGTTATTGTTAATATATTCGTTCTCGTGATATTTTGAATATTCAGAAATATGTTTTATCATTGCTTGTGTGATGCAGGCAATTACAACAGCGTCAACTGCGTGGTGCACATCGCCGTTTTCACGGATTTTAGAAATTCCCCAGCGTTTTCGGACATAAGCCGTTGCTGCTCCGTTTACGGCAACTATTGTGTTCTTTCTGTCTTTTGCATTTGGTGCAAGCTGAAGGTATTTTTTCAGAAAGTTGAGCAGAAATCTTGAAATATACTGCGTATCCTGCAGATTTCTCTTTTTGAATCCGGAAAGGTCATCATCAGTAAGCGTTTCTTTGAGAAGGTTTTTCTTTTTCCTGTTACGAAGATTTGAGTTATCAACCCATAGATAGAATGCATCCTTTTTATCTTCACTCAAGTATTGCATCGGAAGTCTGTTGCCTTTTTGCCTGTTTTCCGATGAAAGCACAAGTACCTTGTTGTTATAGGTATCGTCAAAGCTTATAGAGTATGGAACAATGTGGTCAATATCTGTATAGCCTGTTTCAAACAGTCGGTCAATACTAATCGGCTTTAAGGAGTACGGACAAATTCCGTCCTGCTCCTCCCATAATTTCAGCTTTATCAAATCCTGTCCGGATGGTTTAAGCAGATGAAACTCATTGCGCAGTCTTTCCATAATGCGCTCATTTGCCGCCTGATTATCTTTTTGAGATTTTTCAATATCCTTTCTGTCTTTGAAATTCTTTGAAAGCTCTCTGGCAAGCTCAATATTCACAAACAAAGGACTGTCGTCAAATTCTCTGATAATTGCATTAATCACCTTGATTGTCTGCGATACCGCTCGTCTGACTACAGGATTTGCTAAATCCTGCAATTCAACTGCCGTTTCGGGATTTGCAGGTAGATATTTTCCTTTGCTCTGTTCGTCAGCCTTGAAATTATAACCTGCACTTGTGCATGCCTCGTTATAGAGCTGACCTTGTTCAAGAAACGGTATAATTTTGTCAAGCGCCTTTACGGACAAATTACCTGTTTTACTGAAACTCGGCAAGGTAAGTGCTATGCTGATTTCAGCATCATCAAAGCCTTTTTCGGCAAGATAAGCAGTAATTTTATTATCATTCTTAAACACCGTAAGTGCATATGCTAGGTCATTTTTCTTACCCGTATTCCACCGTGCAAAAGAATCACCGTAGGCTTTTTTGAATGTGTGATATGCGTTGAGGTATGTAAACTTCATTTTCTTCTCAGTATCTTCAACAGATTTTTCACCGTAAGAAATATTAAAATGCTCGCTATCTGAAAGTCCGAGTTCTTTTCTCAAAGATTTATATGTAATAGAATTTTTATTGAAAGCAAGACTGATAATCTTATTTCTTTCATTTTCAGTTAAAGCTCTTTTTACTCCCGAAGAGATAATTCTTATTGAATTGACCTTTGAAAGCAAAGTGAAATATTCAAACGAAAATGATGCTTTTACAGCTCTTATCTCACCCTTTTCAAAGGTACACTTCCCGAGCATTTTTTCAATCTGATTTCCACCGTAAATGCTCTTTCCTCCCGGACCGTCGTCAAATGAACGCTGGGAAAGATAAATTTCAAGAAAATCATTTTCAAGCATTTCGCTTGCAAAAACATTGCCTAACTCTCTTTGCTTGCTGAAAATAAGCTTAATCTCATCGCAGTAATCCTGTCTTGCAAAAGTGTTTGAGTAGCTGTCAGCTTTATTCCTCTTACAGTCAGCGAATTTTTCGTCCTTATAAAGCATCTCTCCGATTGTTCTGTAGCCCTTGCTCTCCAAAATCTTTTTGTTTTCTTCAACAGCGGAAAGCAATGCACCTGCTTCGGACTTTTTGTCTTGAGAATCTACCTTTCGGTTGGATTTAAAGCCTCGGCGCTGTGAAAAATGAATAAGCAGTCTTACAAGCTCCTCTTTATTGAGCAAGCTGTCAAGCGCACGACATCTGATTTCATAAATATCGGACAGCTCTGCCACTGTCTGATACATACTATTAATTTCTTCAACGCTCATAATTTTGCTTTGCTCAATAAGAGATTTAATCCTCTCTTTTCTGAAGCGTTTTCTACGCAATCTGCGGCGCATACCTCTGTTTTCTCTGCGAGGTGCGGCAAGCGACGAACCGTCTTTGGGATTTTCAGCGGCATCAAAAATTCGTGAACCCATTTTGATAATTCTGCACGGTTGATCGTTGTCGTCAAGCAGCATAACTGCATATCCGATTGATGTAATTCCAATATCAAGTCCTATTGAATATCTCATAAAAACCTCCTGAAACAGTGTGATGATAAATCAAACGAATCTTCACAATTTTGACAAAACACCTTTATATAAAAAAGCAGGCAGTGGACTGCACTTATCCGGGCAGACAGCATCATATAATTTTTCACTTCTATGCTCGGTCGCATCCGAACAATTTCCTATAAGGTAAAAAGATGACGCTCCGCCAAAAGACGGAGCGTCAGAGCTTTGCGGTATACTACCTTATCATAGTAACCTAAATAGTTCTTGGTATGGTATAATAACTATTTGTATATTACAGCATCTTACAGCAAATTGCAAGTGCTTTTTAATTCTCGCCCTTCGGTGTGGCGGGGATGTAGTCTGCCTCGTCCTCATCGTCGGGAG
>CALYYZ010000119.1 GCA_945607165.1 uncultured Ruminococcus sp.
TTTGTATGTTCTTTCATTTACGCTGCCGAACTTAGCAATCAAATAATCCTTACTTTGCTTACAGTATTTTTTCCATTGTTATTTTCTGAGGTGAAAGACCGCATTTCTCATAAAACCTCATTGCACCCTCATTAAGTGACCAAACATTCAGGGTAATGTTGTAAAAGCCGTTTTCCTTTGCAAAGCTCACAACATAGTCGTATAAAGCTTTACCGATGTGTTTTCCCCGCAATGCTTCATCAACGCATAAATCATCAATATACAAAGTTTTAATGTCAGTCATAAGACTGTCGTTAGTACACTGCTTGAAGATGCAGAAAACATAACCTAAAACAAAATCATTCTCATCAACGCACACAAATATCGGTGTACTGTCATTGTTGATAATATCAGAAAGCTCCGAGTCGTTGTACTTTGTCGTCGGCCCCTTAAAAATATCCGGTCTTCCGTTGTGATGAACCATATTTACCTGAACCAAAATTTCAAGTATTCTCTCAATATCCTTATTTTCCGCCCGTCTGATCCTGTTCATAAAATTACCTGTAATTCGTTGTGAAACTTTATTTTCCTTTTCAACCTGAAATTTTCAATGAAATATCGAATGCCTTTACGGAGTGCGTCAATGCTCCCATTGAAATTATATCAACACCGGTTTGCGCAATGTCACGCAGGGTCTCGTCTGTTATTCCGCCGCTTGCTTCAAGCAAGGCTCTTCCGGCAGTAATTTCAACAGCCTCTTTCATCATTTCACAGGGCATATTGTCAAGCATAATTACATCAACGCCTGCTTCAAGTGCCTGCCTTAATTCATCAAGGTTTCTGACCTCAAGCTCTATTTTTGTCATATGACCGAGCTTGGTTTTCAGCTTTGCAACCGCATTTGCAATTCCTCCGCCGGCGTCAATATGATTATCTTTCAGCATTGCGGCGTCAGACAAATTGTAGCGGTGATTTCTTCCTCCGCCGACTGTAACAGCATATTTCTGCAAGGGTCTCATTCCGGGCAGGGTCTTTCGGGTGTCTGCGATGGAAGCCTTTGTACCTTTTACAAGGTTTACCGCCTTAGAGGTTGCCGTAGCAATGCCGCTCATATGCTGAATAAGATTGAGAGCAGTGCGTTCGCCTTTGAGAATTGTGCGGGTTTTTCCGTGAATTTCTGCAATAATATCGCCCTTGACAAGCTCGTCTCCGTCACGCTTGTACACCTTAACCTCAAAGCCCTTGGGCTGCAATATTTCAAAAACTCTAAGTGCAACCTCAATGCCGCAAAGAATACCGTCGCTCTTTGCAAGAAATACCGCAGAATTTTCCTGAGCCTCGTCAATCAGATAGTCGGTGGTAGTGTCCAAATAATTAATATCCTCCAGCAGTGCCGTCTCAATAAGCCTGTCAACATAAATCTTATTTAATATCATAGGTTTATACCCTCCCGTAATTCTTCAAAAATAATACTTGCAACAATAGCAATGCTTTTTGCTTCAACCAGGTCGGAATTGATTTCAAAATCCTCACTGAACAGCATTTCAAGGATTCTTTCAATCTTTTTATAGCTTTCCTCATATTTTTCCGGCTTCGGAATAACAAAATAAGAGTCCTGCATAATTTCCCTTATTTCCGAGCGCATACCCTTGGGAATCGGTTTGCCCTCAATCGGCTTGTGCGCCGGCTCGGTGCCGAGTGTTTTTCTTCCGTATTTCTTAATTCTTGCCGTAATATCCTCTGCAGCAGCCCTTGAAAATACAAGAGCTTCAAGAAGCGAGTTGCTGGCAAGACGGTTAGCTCCGTGAACTCCCGTGTGCGAACATTCGCCTGCCGCATAGAGTCCGTCAATAGATGTTTTGGCATCCAAATCAACATTAATTCCGCCCATAAGGTAGTGCTGGCAGGGGAAAACAGGGATCCTGTCCTTTGTAATATCAATTCCTTCTTCGAGACATCTTCTGTAAATCATGGGAAATCTCTCTTTTAAGAAGTCCGATGGCTTGTGTGTAATGTCCAAATAAAACTTTTCGCTCTGTGTTTTTTTAGCTTCCCGTATGATTGCGTCTGATACAACATCTCTTGGAGCAAGCTCTCCTCGAGGATCATAGTTATGAGCGAAACGCTCTCCGTGACAGTTAAGCAATACGGCGCCTTCACCCCTGACCGCTTCGCTTATCAAAAATCTTTCTCTGTCTTTTTCTGCGGCAAAGGCTGTCGGATGGAATTGAACTCTTGAAAGATGGCTGATTTTTGCACCAAGCATATATGCAAAGGCAATTCCGTCTCCTGTTGCAATCGCAGAGTTGGTTGTGTATTTATATATTCTGCCTATACCTCCTGTGGCAAGCAGGCAGTAATTGCAGCCAAAGCACATATGCTTGCCGTCCTTGAGAACGCTGATGTAAAAGCCGTTTAGCACCTTGTCTATTGAATAAATCAGCGCATTGTCGCAAATAGTAATGTTTGGCAGACTCTTAATAACTTCAATCAGACCGTCTACAATAGCCTTACCTGTTGAATCCTTGTGATGGACGATTCGATTTCGGCTGTGTCCGGCTTCAAGCGTTTTACACATTGTACCGTCCGGGTTGAGATCGAAGTCTACTCCAAGCTCTTTAATTTTCAAAACATCTCCCGGACCCTCTGATACAAGCTTTTCAACGGCTGAAAGATTGTTTTTATATTTGCCTGCAATAATCGTGTCGGTAATGTGAAGCTTGTAGCTGTCGTGTACCGTATCAAGCACACACGCCACACCGCCCTGTGCAAGCGAACTGTTAGACAGATCAAGCTCTCGTTTTGTAAGCAGCAAAACACTGACGCTTCTCGGAAAGTTGATTGCGGCATACAAACCGGCGGCACCTGTTCCGGCAATTATTACATCATATTTTTTTGCCATAAATATACCCTCTAAAAGTATTTTGTTTACAAATTATTTATTTTATATTATACTACTAATTGACAAATTAGTAAATATTTTCTTGTAAAAAATCAAAGGAGGCACTGCAATGGAACTAAAATCTAACGAAATCAAAGTACAGCGTGCTCTGCTTGTGTGTGTGGATACCGGTTCTTATGATGCCGAGACTTCATTGTCAGAGCTTTTTGAGCTTGTAAAGAGCGCAGGTGCCGACCCTGTTCTTTCACTTACTCAGAAGCTGTCTCGCCCGGAGACTGCTACCTATGTCGGAACAGGTAAGCTTGATGAGATTTGTGAAATCTGTTCAGCTCAGGAAATTGATCTGATTGTTGTCGACAGTGAGCTTTCTCCGACTCAAATCAAAAACATAGAAGAAAAAACAGATGTTCGTGTGATCGACCGTACTATACTGATACTTGATATTTTTGCACAAAGAGCAAGGTCGGGAGAAGGTAAGCTCCAGGTTGAGCTTGCACAGCTTAAATATACCCTTCCCAGACTCACAGGCAAGGGTATTGCAATGTCAAGGCTCGGTGCCGGAATAGGAACAAGAGGACCGGGCGAAACAAAGCTTGAAACAGACCGCCGCCATATCAGACGCAGAATAGAAACTTTGCGTGAAGAGCTTAGCGATCTTGAAAAGCATCGCACAATGCTCAGAAGCAGAAGAAAAAAGGACGGCGTAATCACTTGTGCTATAGTCGGCTATACTAATGCGGGAAAATCCACACTGATGAATTATCTTACCGATGCAGGAGTGCTTGCACAGGACAAGCTTTTTGCAACTCTTGATCCAACCTCAAGAGCTCTGCGCCTGCCCGGTGGAGTTACCGTAATGCTCATTGATACTGTTGGACTTGTCAGAAGATTACCTCACCATCTCGTAGAGGCTTTTCGTTCAACTCTTGAGGAGGCTGCACAATCGGATATTATTCTCAATGTTTGCGATGCCTCAAGCGAGGAGGCACGAACACATATGCAGGTTACAACCGAGCTTTTGCAGTCGCTCGGCTGCGAAGACAGACCGATAATAACGGTGCTTAATAAATGTGATTTGTGCGAAAGTACAGATTTTCAGCAGGAATTTGAAAACTGTGTTAAAATCAGTGCTAAGACAGGAGAGGGAATAGATTCCCTGCTTTCTGAAATAGAAAAGAATCTTCCCCTCAGAATCAGGAGAATAAAGCTGCTTATCCCCTTTGCAAATGCAGGACTTATTAATGATATTCGTACAAAAGGTGTACTCCACAGCGAGGAGTACACAGCAGACGGAATAGAGGTTGAAGCAACAGTTGACGAGTTTCTCTGCTTAAGGTTGAGAAAATTTATAATATCTGAATAGAAGCGACAAATAATATATTGAAAATAACTAAAAAATATGCTATAATGACTAATAGCAAAACCTAAGGAAACACTGAATAAATCACATAAATAGATTCTTTGATATCTTTCTTGTATATTTTCCGTCATACTTCGTGAGCTGTACTCAAAATGCGTCAGCGTTTTTTCGGAATCTCTCTCGTTTGACAAAAAATATGCTCAAAATCATAAAAAGCTTTTAATCAGGTATTAGGACTTGTTTAATAAATGACAAAATTCCCAAAGCGGGTCTTTTTGTGAATTCCGATATTTATTAAACAAGCCGTAGTATAAAAGGGTGGTTGAATGAATTTTATTGAAATAATAAACTTTGTTGATTCTCAGATTCTTGATTTTATTCAGAATACTTTCCGTTGTACATTTCTTGACTTCGTTATGGCTTTTTTCAGTTATATCGGGGAAAAAGGCGGAATATGGATAATTTTAGGACTGATACTTCTTTGCTTTCGTAAAACCAGAGCAACCGGCGTTATGTTGATCTGTGCAATGCTTATCGGTTTTCTTGTCGGTGAGCTTGCAATTAAGAATATCGTGTGCCGTCCGAGGCCGTTTGTCCAAAATCCGGGTGTTGATATCTTTATTAAACTCCCAAGCGGCTACAGCTTCCCCTCTGGACACAGCTGTTCTTCCTTTGCCGCAGCAACAGTGCTCATTGTTCGTGATAAGCGCTTTGGAATACCTGCAATCATTGTTGCATCGCTGATAGTTTTTTCACGGCTTTACAATTATGTGCATTTTCCGTCAGATGTACTTTGCGGTATATTGCTCGGCATAGTTTCAGCTATTGTTGTATTGATTATATTTAAAAAAACAGGACTTGACAAAAGACTGTCAGGTGATCTCAAATATAAGAAGGTAACATAAATGAATAATAATTACAGATTTCTTG
>CALYYZ010000120.1 GCA_945607165.1 uncultured Ruminococcus sp.
GGAGACCCGCTGGAAATATACACTGCAACCGACGGAGAGGTTATCTTTAAAAAGTATTCACCGGTGGGTGAGATGAGTGTTTTTGCAGGGCAATATGCCGAAGTATTATCTCGTATAAGCTCATTGCCCACCATTGTATGTGACCGTGACCATATAATTGCAGCAGCAGGAGTTTCAAAGAGAGAGTATCTTGAGCGCAGGGTTAGCTCGGTACTTGAAAACTATATGGAAAACCGCAAGAGCTATGCTGCAACGCAGCAGACAGTAAACGATATTCAGCCGGTTGAGGGAGTAGACTGCTACGCTTCGGTAATCTATCCTATTATTGCTTCCGGTGATGTTACGGGTGCGGTTGTAATGCTGAGTTCAGATACAATAAAGGTTCCGTCCTCAGCTGAAATAAAGCTTGCTCAGTCAGCGGCTGTCTTTCTCGGTAAACAAATGGAGGAATAATTCAAAAATAGTTTTGCTATGAAAATATAGTACCGTTCACTGCTGTAATGCAAATCATTCAAAATACAAATCATTTTACAAGAAAGAGGCAGTTGCAAATAAGTAAAATTTGCAACTGCCTCTTTTGGTGGTAAGCTGTTATATTTCTCGCTTTTGTTTTGAATATTCTTCGTAAAGAGTTTCGGAAATTGACATTCTCCTAATAATATTCTTTACGGTTTTATCAAGGCCGGTATTTTCTCTGTAATCCGCAGGATAAATAAAATCAACCCTGCCGTTTTTCAGCAGCTCCTCAACCTTGCTGTCTTTGCTCTGATAAACTGCAATAGAATACCCGCCGTAAGCCTTCATCATCTTCATACAGGGAACATCCGAAAGTCCGTCTCCTATGTATATCATATTGCAAAAAGGTACCCGTTTGCTGTCATCAGGCATCGAACGGTTAAGGTCAACATCGTTTGCAACATCCAAAACTCCTTTGTTTATTCTGTAAACAAATTGAGTTTTATTTGTATAGTTTACATCGGTTTTGGGCCAGACTCCGTTTCCGCTTTCGTCATACAAAAACTCACAGGCGAATATGCTCTTGAAGTTTTTACTTATGCTCGTACCCTCTATTATTTCCTTCATTCCCGAGGAAATTACATAATGCTCTACTAAAACGCCGTTTTCAAGACCGAAATCGGTAATGCGCCTGAACCAATCCTCAACACCGCTGAAAAGCTCTACATTTTTTCCCATTTTAACCAGATTTTCTCTGAGCAGAGGAATGTTTTTGTCCTTAGATATTTTTACCATAGCATACATATACGCAAGGATGGAATCCATATGCTCACGCTGCCCGAGAGAATTTGCGTAATACCAAAATTCAGACTCGGTCATTCCCAGACTCGGAATAAAGCTGTAGTCCTGCATATCCTTGGTACAAAGCGTTTTGTCAAAGTCATACATTATAGCAACAATCGGTAAACTGCTCATATCAAACTCCCGCATATAAGCCGTTATTCTGCCGGCATTGATATTTTTGTTTTATCTGCCGAATACTTTTTAGCTTCGATCGATTCTATCAAAACAGCCTTTTCGGGCTTTTTGTCCTTGTCGGTCTTGACCTTTGCAATTTTGTCAACAACATTCATACCGTCAATTACCTGAGCAAAAACAGTGCTTCCTCTGTCAACAGCGTTATATGCTCCGTCAAATTCGGGATTTCCTCCGCTTTTACTGTACAAATCACGGATTTCCTGAGAAACAATATCGGTATCGTAACAGTTTACTGAGTTTTGCTCAATATAGGCAGAAAGAAAGTCAGAGTCCTTATAATTTGAAAGCTGTTTTTGTGCCTCTTTCCACTTAGAATCAAGCTCAACCCATCCGCCGTTGTCTTTGAATGACGATGCATCGGCCTGATTAATAATGAATTGGCTGCCGTTTGTATCGGCGCCGCTGCTCACCATTGCAACCGATCCTCTTATGTTAAAAAGCTTGTCACAAAATTCGTCCTCAAACGGCACTCCGTAGGAGCTGACACCGTTTGGGTTGTTTGTGTCCTCGCCGATATGCCCGCCTTGAATCATCTTGCCGTCAACTACCTTATGAAAAGCAGTGTTGCTGTATTTTCCTTCAGATGCAAGCGTCAGAAAATTGGTGACGGCTTTTGGAGCCTGGTCGGGAAAGAGCCTCAGAGTAATATCTCCGAGACTTGTGTGGATAACGGCAATGGTGTCGCCTTCATTCGGCATATCAAGCTGAAAACCAACAGTATTTTTCGTATCTCTTAAAATATTAGGCTTAATGCCCATCATTTCTGCGTCAATTCCAAGCTGTTCAAGTGCGCCTACAGCGTTGGGTTCATCAGCGGTGCTTTTGTTTTGTCCTTCAGCTGCCGAACTACCGACTGAAGAGTTTTTCGGTGTTTCTTTGTTTTCGCACCCGGGGAATGATATCGCAGAGGAAATGCAAATCAGCACACCAAGGCAGACGGTGCCCGCCTTTTTGAACCTTTTCGTATTCATAATATTTTCCTTTCGGGAGTATATTTATAAAACACACAATGTAATTATATCACAGCAGATGATTATTTGCAAGTTTTACAGATTTGCTCGGCAATGTTGGTTAACGGTTGGTTAATATACCTTTCCTTAAGAATAAAAGGCAATAATCGTTGCTCAGTCATAAGTTGATTGCAATGCTCATATCCTTTAGAGTAACAATATTATGAAATACAACGGAGGTCATAAAATGTCAGAATATTTGCCCGAAGGAAAACTGATTTCCACCAAGGAAAACATAAATATATTACATTCCCATCAGCTCTTGTCTGAGGCTATGCGTGACGAAAGGATACTTGAATCAAAGGCGTGTCTGTGTGACGCTCAGCATAATTTGATTGTCGATTTAGGTTCAATTAAAGGCATAATTCCCCGTGAGGCAGGGGCTCTCGGCATAAGAAACGGCAGTGTTCGTGATATAGCTATTATTTCCAGAGTGAACAGACCGGTTTCATTCATAGTGACCGACCTTACAGTTGATGATAACGGAAACCAAGTTGCGGTGCTTTCAAGGGAAGCCGCCCAAAGAAAATGTATGGAAAACTATATTTCCAAGCTTCGCTGCGGAGACATAATAGACGCAAAAATAACCCATCTTGAAAACTTCGGAGCCTTTGCGGATATCGGCTGCGGAATAGTAGCACTTATGCCTATTGATTCCATATCTGTTTCACGAATAGAGCATCCCAAGGAAAGGTTTACTGTGGGTATGGATATCAAGGCGGTAATTAAGTCTGTGGAAAACGGTAGAATAAGCCTCAGTCACAAGGAGCTTTTGGGCACATGGTGTGAAAATGCCCGCAATTTTTCTGCCGGAGAAACTGTGTCGGGAATAGTACGCAGCGTTGAAAATTATGGTTCTTTTGTTGAGCTTGCTCCGAATCTTGCAGGACTTGCCGAGAGCAAGGATGGTGTAAAGGCAGGTCAGCAGGCAAGCGTTTACATAAAAAGTATAATCCCCGAGAAGATGAAAATTAAGCTTATTATCATTGATACCTTTGACTATAAATACAATCCTCAAATTCCGGATTATTTTTGCAAGAGTGGTCATATAGACAGGTTCTTATATTCTCCGGAGGGTTGCTCAAAACGAGTTGAAACCGTCTTTTAGTTTGTTGACACCTTTAAGTAATAATGATATTATTATCATATACTCAAAGAGGTGAAACATATGAACACAGCAGAAATAATAATTGTTGTTTTATCGGCTCTTGCCTTCCTTACGGCTGCAGCGGCCTTGGCAGTGGTTATTTCTCTGAAAAAAAACGATAAGTCAGAGGAAATAAAAACAACCGTGGGCAAGGAGCTTAATATGCAGCTAAGCTCGCTTAGGTCGGAGCTTTCTACGCTAACGCAAGGCTCGGTAAAGAATATGGGCGATATGATTTTTGAAAATCAGCGTTCTTTTTCAGAGTCCCAGTCTGACAAGATGGCTCGGCTTGAGGAACGAATAAAAACCTTTTCACTTGAAAGCGAGCAAAAGCTTGAGAATATCAGGAGCTCCGTTGAAAAAAGACTTCAGTATATTCAAAGCGATAATAACAGGCAGCTTGACGAGATGAGAAAAACCGTTGACGAGCGTACATGGGCCGAGGAAGCAAAGGAGCGACTGCAAAAGAGCCTTGAGGATAAGATGAACAAATCTTTTTCACTTGTCAACGAAAGACTTGAACAGGTCTATAAGGGACTTGGAGAAATGCAGAATCTTGCCGTTGGAGTCGGCGACCTTAAAAAGGTTCTTTCCAATGTGAAGACAAGGGGTATCTTAGGGGAAATTCAGCTTGGAGGTATCCTGTCAGAGATTCTTGCCCCAGAGCAATATGAGGAAAATGTTGCAACAAAAAAAGGCTCGAAAAATGTAGTTGAATTTGCAATTAAACTTCCCGGAGATGACGACAGCTTTGTATATCTGCCTATAGATTCAAAGTTTCCCGGCGACACCTACAGCTCTCTCAGAGACGCAGTTGAAAGCGGAGATAAAGTTCTTATAGACGCCTGCGCAAAACAGCTTGTAGCTACAATCAAGAATGAGGCTAAGGATATTCGTGACAAGTATATTGATCCTCCGAATACCACCGAATTTGCAATAATGTTTTTGCCCTTTGAGGGATTGTACAGCGAGGTTGTAAATCGGGGACTTGTTGAAATCTTGCAGCGTGATTATAAGGTGAATGTGGCAGGACCGAGTACAATGGCAGCGCTCCTTAACTCTTTGCAAATGGGCTTTAAAACACTTGCCGTGCAAAAACGCAGCGCAGAGGTTTGGAAGGTGCTCGGCGATGTTAAGCAAGAATTTGACAAATTCAACAATGTGCTCGTAGCTACCCAGCAAAGACTTGATCAGGCAAATAAGGAGCTTGATAAGCTGGTTGGTGTGAGAACTCGTCAGATACAGCGCAAGCTCAAGAGTGTCCAGTCTCCGATTGCGGCTATCGGCGACGATGATTTATCAGAAGAATAAAAAACACCGCCTTTTCGTTTTGTCAAGCGAAGGGCGGTATTTTTTAAGCTCAAATGTGTGCCTATATGACCTATTTATATTATCTATTATTATTGACAAAATGTGAAGTGTGGGATATAATTTAATTGTAATTTTCACTAAATATTTATCGAATTTGAA
>CALYYZ010000121.1 GCA_945607165.1 uncultured Ruminococcus sp.
ACACCAAAAATGATTTTACCCCATTTTGTACAGGGAGTTGTTGCATAATCGGTAGCCATAAAGAAAGCTCCGATAAACAGACCGCCTGACATAAGCTGATAGAACGGTTCCTTACCGCAGACAAACGACATCAAAAACACCGTGCCGATAAACGCAACGGGGGTGTGCCAGGTAATTACCCTCCTTGCTATCAGATAAACACCGCCTGCAAGCAATGCTATCGTACAAGTCTCGCCAAGGCAGCCGCCTCGCCAGCCGAGGAGCATTTCGGTGTATGAGGGCAAAGAGTCAAGCTTTCCGTTGAACATAAGCGCAAGCGGAGTAGCGCTTGATGACGCATCGGGAAAAGTCCAGGTGGTCATTGTCCCCGAAAACGCAGTCATCATCACAATTCTTGCGGTAATTGCCGGATTCGCAAAGTTCTGTCCGATTCCGCCGAAGAGCTGTTTTACTATTACAATGGCAAACAGGCTTCCGAAAGCCGCCTGCCAAAGCGGAATTGAAACGGGTAAATTATAGGCAAGCAAAAGACCTGTAACCACTGCCGAAAGATCGAAAATTGTGTTTTCTTTCTTACAGATTTTTTCAAATATCCACTCTGAAGCTACGCATACCGCTACGCACACCCCGATAACAAGCAGTGATCTCCAACCGAAGATGATGACTGATGCCACACCTGCCGGAAGAAGAGCTATGATAACATCAAGCATTATTCTCTGAGTTGTTCTCGGCGAGGAAATATGGGGCGATACCGAGGATATAAGCTTATTCATTTTGTATCCTCCTTTTCCTTTTGCTCTCTTATATACTGATTAAGCCTTGCCTTAGCAAGCTTATTATTCTGAACAATATGTCTTTTTGCAGGACAAACATAGGCGCAGCAGCCACACTCCATACACAGGTCGGCACACTGTTTTTTTAGCTCCTCGGCATCTCCAAGCTTAAGCGCCCTTGAGATCTCACGGGGATCAAGCCTTAATGGACAAGCGTTTACACAGGCACCGCAGTTAATACAGGCAGAGGGCTTTGGGGGTCTTGCGTCTTTTTCATTAAAGGCAAGAGCTGCGTTAGTCATTTTAAGCACAGGCACATCAAGAGAAGGTACGGCAATTCCCATCATAGGACCGCCGTAAAGCACTTTTTTTGGTTCACTCTTAAATCCACCGCAAAATTCAAAAAGGCTCTCAAGCGGCGCTCCTATAGGAGCGATGACATTCTTTGGCTCGCTGACTGCAGAACCGTCAACGGTTACGCATTTTTCAATCAGGGGCATACCGGTTTCAATATATTCGGCAATTACCGCAAGAGTAGTACAGTTAATAACAACAGCACCCACATCAAGCGGCAGACCGCCCTTTGGAATAAGCCTGCCTGTTGTGTTGAACACAAGCACCTTTTCACCGCCCTGAGGATAAACAGAGGGAAGCACCTTTACCTCTACTCCGTTTTTACTCCGAGCAAGCTCTGACATCTTTTCTATGCAGGATTTTTTATTATTCTCTATTCCGATTATTATTCTTTTTGCCTTCAGATATTTTTGCAAAAGGTCAATGCCCTTTGAAATGCTGTCTGTTCTGTCAAGCATTGTCCGTGTGTCCGAGGTTATGTACGGCTCACATTCAGCGGCATTAATTACTATGGCTTCAATTTTTGATAAATCCTTAACACCGAGCTTCACAAAGGTTGGGAAGCCTGCACCGCCCAGACCGACAACACCGCTTTCCTTTACAGCGGCAATAAAGCTTTCAAAGTCATTTACAACAGGGGGTTTTACACTTTCACAAGTCTCCTGTAGTCCGTCCGTTTCAATAACAACAGCCGTTGTTTTCATTCCGTTTGAAACAGTAAGCTCTTCAAGCTTTTTTACCTTTCCCGACACACTTGAGTGAATCGGTGCACTGATAAATCCGTCAGCATTTCCTATTAGCTGTCCGACCTTTACGCTTTCTCCCGGTTTCACTACCGGCAGACAGGGCTTTCCGATGTGCATAGACATAGGAATAGTTACCGTCTGAGGCAAAGGCAGACGCACGGGGGCAAAATCCGCAGTATTTTTTCTGTGGATAAGTTTTATACCTTTAAGTCTCATTCTTTATCCTCCGCAAAAATATTTAAAAATTTTTATCATATATATGTTTCAGCCTGAGCAAAACAAGCTGGGCGCACAGTCCGGTAACGGCACCGGCTATGATACCCGATACTACAAGTATCGGAAAATAAAACAAAATCTGGGGAGTCGAGGTCAAAATTACCGCCGCTGTCAACTGACCGATGTTGTGCATTACAGCTGAGAGTACGCTCAATGCCCACAGCCTTTTAACAGGAAAAAAACGCTTTAGCGAAATCATCAGCAAAAGCGACAAAACTCCGCCTGTCAGGCTGTAAAAAAGAGAAACCGCCTGACCTGCAAATACAGCTGCAAGCGATACTCTGATCAGCAACACTGCCGTAGCTGACCGTTTTCCGAGTGCATAGAGGGCAAAAAGCGTAAATACATTTGCAAGTCCGATTTTCACCCCGTATATAGGTACAACAGGGGGCATTGCCGATTCTATAACAAAAGCTACAAGTGCAAAGGCAGTGAGAACAGCTGACAATATCACTTTTTTTGTATTCATCCTGCCGCCCCTGCCTTTGCGTCAATTTTTTCAGAAGCGTCCTCAAATTTAATTATTACCTTATTAGGAAGGCAGACAATCGGAGAGCCTGAACTTTCAAGCTCACCGTGCTTAACACATATTTTATCGGGACAGTCGGCTGATTTCATTTTTATGCTCCCGTTTGAAATATAAACTATATTCCTGCCGTACTCCCCGCTGAGCTCAATTTCCCTCTCTCCGGTAACTGTAGTAAGGTCGATTTTCTCAATCAGTTCTCCGTTTTGATAAATCCCGACCGTTTTAGCGGGTGATGAAAAAGCAGTTATGCACAGCCACCAAACAGCACATATTATCAGGGCAGAGGCAAAAACTATTATCCATCCTCGATTTTTCAATCAAAAATCACCTCAAAATTTCGTTCCGAAGAAAAGCTGTTTTTCAGGTTTTCTGTAATATATATGTTATTATCTTCGGTCACAAGTACTGCTGAGAAAAGCTCGGAATTTTTGCTGTAAAGCTCGCTCGATTTATCAAGTCCCATTACAAAAAGAGCCGTTGAAAGAGCGTCTGCAAGTGTGTCATCTGAAGAAATAACAGTCACCGACTTAAGTCCGCTGTCGGCAGGATAACCGGTTTTCTGATTAATTATATGATGATATATATGACCTTTCTCCTCAAAAAAACGCTGGTAGCCGCCCGAGGTTACTACCGCTGAGTCCGATACGGAAACCATACCTATTTGTTTTGAGCTGTCGTTGGGGTCAGCAATACCTACTGTCCAGAATGAGCCGTCAGGCTTTTTGCCGACCGTTCTTACATTTCCGCCCAATGAGATGAGTGCGGAAGTAACTCCGTTTTTTTTAAGTATATCGGCAGCTTTAGCCGAAGCATATCCTTTTGCTATTCCGCCGAGATCAATCGAGGTGCTTTCATCAAGAGTAACCTTATTTCCGCTGATATTAATATGCTGAAATCCTACAGACCTAAGCGCATCTTGAATCTCTTGTTCTGACGGCACCCTGTTGTCAAGCTCAGAGTAAAATCCCCACGCACGGGTCAAAGGCTCTGTGGTAATATCAAACGCACCCTCAGTAATAATCGACACTTCACGAGCACGGGAAACAAGCTTGAGAGTATCATTTGACAGCTCAAGCTGCTTTTCTTTATTAAGCAGCAACACCTCGCTGCTGCTTTTTTCAATCGAGAGCAGTCGGTCAAGCCTGTTAATTTCCCGATCAGCCATATTTACTGCCTTCTCGCAGCCATCCCCGTAGGCAGTAATGCTCATCACCGTATCCATAGCAAAAAACTCACGGCTGCATTTTGAGTCAAAACCACACGCAGAACAAAACACAATACAGAATACGATAGCTAATGAACAGATTTTTCGCTTTTTTCTCAAAAAACCAAACCTTTTTACACATTATTTTTCTATTATACTACAAAATATCGAAATAGCCAATATGTTTTTAGCTTTATAATATGCACTAAATAATAAATAGCAAAATACACAAGTATGCGATGGTTATTTCGTGTGCCTTGACGATATTTTAGATGACATTATTGCAAATTCTTGAAAAAATTGCTGATAGATATCAGCCGTCAGACACAAGAAAGCTCAAGCCGGGCGCAGCTGATCGGGCAAAATTATTTTTTATGATTCGTATTTATACCGTTTATTGTGTTTTCCTATCAAAAAAAAATCGGCTGCAACTCAAAGGCTGCAGCCGAAAATAATACTTATCGTTAATCAGTTTGTGATAGTCTGCTCTGTATCTTTATCAAAAATATGAAGCTTGCTGAGGTCAAAAGCGATCTTGATATTGTCACCGGGTTTAGCCGTTGATGTAGGCTCAACACGAGCAGTAACGGGAGCACCGTTGATGTTAACATACAGATAGATTTCTGCACCCATAAGCTCGGTAACATCAACATTTGCCTCAAACAGGCACTCTGATTTAGCGATGAAATCAGGCTCATCGTGAACATGCTCGGGACGGATACCGAATACAACCTCTTTGCCTACATATTTCTCAAGATTGCCGTTTGCTGCCTTTTCAGCGGGAACGGGAATCTCATATTTATCAAACTTAAGAACATACTGTGAACCCTTCTTGGCTACTACAGCTTCGGCAAAGTTCATCTGAGGTGAACCGATAAAGCCGGCAACGAACATATTGCAGGGAAGATCGTAGAGGTGCTGAGGAGTGTCAACCTGCTGAATGAAGCCGTCCTTCATAACAACGATTCTTGTACCCATTGTCATAGCCTCTGTCTGGTCATGGGTAACGTAGATAAAGGTTGTACCGAGTCTCTGGTGGAGCTTAGAAATCTCTGTTCTCATCTGAGCACGGAGCTTAGCGTCAAGGTTTGAGAGCGGCTCGTCGAGGAGGAATACCTTCGGGTCACGAACGATAGCACGGCCTAAAGCCACACGCTGACGCTGACCGCCCGAGAGAGCCTTCGGCTTTCTGTCGAGAAGATGAGCGATTTCAAG
>CALYYZ010000122.1 GCA_945607165.1 uncultured Ruminococcus sp.
CGTCCCCTCATTCTCGATATTGGCAAGATACCGGGACTCTATATTCGCCTTTTCCGCTAAATCTTTTCGTGTGCAAAGTTGTAAGCCCAAGTTGACAGCAAGCCGCTGGAGCAAAAGGAAGAACTGCTGAAAACAGAGCGCAGGCTTGACGAGCTTGACCTGCGTATAAGCGGTCTGTATGAAAACTTCGTATCCGGTTTACTGCCCGAGAAGCAGTATAAGTCTCTTATGCGGAAGTATTCCGATGAACAGACGGCATTGGGAAGCCGTACAGTCAAGATTGAAACAGGGCTGCAAGAAGCGACGGTTTTCCCGGTGCGGATCGGACGCTTTATCAAGCTCATCAAGAAGTACAAAGAGCCGACGGAACTGACCGCAGAAATGGCTTGTGAGCTGATTGATAAAATCGTCGTTCACGAAGCCGTGGGCAAAAAGCCGAACAGGCAACAGCAAACAGACATTTACTACAACTTCATCGGGCAGTTCGACCTGCCTTTGACGGCAAAGGAAATCGCGGCGGCAAAACTTGAAGCCGAACGACAAGCGGCAGAGAAAGTAAGGCGTAAAGCAAAACGGCAGCGAAAGAGCATGGCTGCTTTCAGAGCAAAAGCCAAAGCCGATCGCTTGGCGGCAAACGGCGGTCATAAGTTCCAAAAACGTGTCTGTGAACGCTGCGCAAGAAGTTTTGTCCGCACAGTTCAAGGCAGACATTTTGCAATATTGACTGTACGAAAGCCCGCAGACAGGCCGAAGCTGAGAAAAATCGCCTTGCGGAAAAGGACGGCCACATCTTCCGGCAAAAGACCTGCAAGATATGTGGAAAACCATTTTGGCCTTCCAACGGTCAAGAAGCGCTTTGCTCCGAGGATTGTAAGAAAATCAACCGCAGGCAGAAGCAGCTTGCCTATTACCACCGAAAGCAATCCGAGAAGAAAGCCGGAGAAGCAAAATAAATCAAGGCGGACAATGCAATGAAAAAATTCATCACAGACGAGCGGACAGACTTGCAGTATGAGCTTGTCGGGGATTATTACCTTATCGCCGGAGAGGACGGGCCGGAGGGCATACCAATCGGAATATGGGGACAGCGACATTTGCAGTATATCCGCAAGCACAAAGACTTCTCTATTCCGAGCTGCTGACCGCCGGCAAGCTGAACGATTACATTGCCGACATTAACGAATAAGTTGAGGCTATGTTCTCTCAGCCGGTCAAACAACTATCCGAAAAAGAGGGCGTAAAGAAAGCACTCAAAGCGGAAAACCAAATGATGTGGGTACAGCGGATGAACGCCCTGCGCAATACCAATATCGAGATTATATTAAACGAGCTGATTTACATATAGTGAATGCTCAACGGAAAAGCTGCTGTCAAGCGACGGCGGCTTTTCTTTTTCGGGTAGTATTCAAGAAGTCATAAAGTCCCGTATATAGTCGAAGGGAACAAAAGGAACTTGGTGATGTCTATGCAGTCAGCGGTTCTTAAAACCTGTAAAACATCTATGATTTTTGCATTACCAGCTTGACATAGCAAAGCGAAAACAGCATAATGTAAGTAAGCGTTTGCTTTATTAGCGAGGAAGAGGCAAATCTATTGCGCACTGTAAACGAAGAAGCCCGCAGGGCAAAGAAAATCGAGATTATGGAAAAATGCTTCGACTGCTATGCGGAGAACGGACTTACCGTTGTCGGTGTAAAAGCCATTGCAAACGCCTGCGGCTGTAATGTGGCGAGCCTTTATCAGTATTTTGAAAACTTGGACGACCTTATCATCCAGTCCACCGAATACTGTATGAGCAAGGTTGAGGATGACTTTATGGCGAAAGCTCCCACAGATGTAGAGGACTTGTGGCCGTTTATCGACGAGATACCGTACTGGACGGCAAAAAAAGCACGGAAAGATATACCGTCTGATGTATCAGGTCTATACCCACCCGAAATACAGAGAATACGGTCAGAAGTTCTTTGCAGGTGTTGATAAGCGTTATACCGAATACGCAAAAAGCTTAGAAGGCAGACTCGGTATTCCCTATCAAAAACTGACGCCGCTGATTTTCATTCTGATTCGAGCTTGCGTACATTACGCATTATTTGAGGACGAATTTTATCTGAAATCCCAGATAGAGGTGATGAAAGAAAGTTTGGAGCTCTTTGTTTTGAAATATAACCCGAAAGCAAGGTCGTATATTCATAAGCAGTAAGAAGAGAAGCCGATATTGATGAATAATTAATATATAAATTATATAATGATATTTATTCCAAAACAAAAGGAGGAAAATATATGAATAAAGTTGTGAAGCGTATTTTAATAATTGTGTCGATAATTTTGGCTGTTGTTTTAATAGCTGCCATTGCGTTGTTTGTGCTGTATTTTTCTCGAATCCAAACAATAGGCAGCATTGAGAAGCTTACAGATTACAAGGATGGCTACAATCTCTATCGAATGGATGTTAAATACGATTACAGTCTTGACAATATTATTGATTCCGGCATTACGGACGATCAGTCTATGATTGACGCAATTATGAAAGAGTCGCTGCCGCTGCTGCCTGTGAAGATCAAAGCGCCCAACTTTGCCTGTACGGCTTTTACACTGACCGATAAGGACGGCGATGTTCATATGGGACGAAATTACGATTTCAGTAAAGATACATCGGCTATGTTGGTTTACTGCACCCCGAAGGACGGATATAAGTCTATTGCCTTTGCTGCGCTTGACAATGTTTCGGCAAATGTGCCGGATGAGAGTATCAAAACTAAGCTGGCGAGCCTGACTGCGCCTTTTGTATGTCTTGACGGTATGAACGAAAAGGGTGTGTCCATTGCAGTGCTTACGCTGGACAGCGAGCCTGTGCGCCAGAACACCGGCAAGCCCGTCATTTCAACTACACTTGCAATACGACTTGTTCTTGACAGGGCGGCAACCACAGAGGAAGCAGTTGAGCTTTTGCGAAGCTATGATATGTTCGCTTCCAGTGGCAGAGACTATCATTTCTACATCACCGATGCATCAGGCGATGGCAGAGTAATAGAGTATGACATTAACGGCGAAACAAGAGAGCTTATAGATACTCCGTCAGAGGCGGTTACTAATTTCTTTATTCGTCATAAAGATAAGGTGCTTCCTAATCAGAAAAACGGTATCTACGGTCACGGCAGAGAACGCTATGACGCTGTGCTGAAGGTGATGGAGACGGAAAAAGGCAACTACACCAACGATACCGTGTGGAATGCGTTAAAATCGGCGGCACAAGACCCCAACCCCGATGACATAACAAGCAACACCCAGTGGTCCATCTCATATAACAATACTGACCTTACCGCCGAAATCGCCATCCGCCGCAACTGGGATGATTTAACACGCTGCGAGCTGGAAAATAAGGTAACCACACCGGTGAAATAAGTGGTTCCGGGCGTTTACGGCAAAAAGAAAAAGCATTCTCCAAAGTAAAATTAAATTAAGTGATTTGACACATTCGCAAATGTCCCTCCTATTAGGTACAAATGTATCTAACGGGAGGGATTTTTTCTGAAATGCGGCAGAATTTCTAAGTACAGCCTTGACAGTGACAACAAACGAGCATACGCAAAGCGTGCCGAGGTGTGGCAGGAAAAGGCAGAGAAAACGGCAGAAAAGCTTGATGAAACTGTTGCAAAATCGGGCGAAAGTGGTATAATAAGAGAACAAGGTAAGAAGCCTATAACAAAGATTACAGACCAAACTATTAATTGTGTACCTAAAGTTAGTATTCCGCAATATTCCGAAGAGGAATTGTTATTTATTCAAGAACAGCATAAAGAGTTGTTGAGAGTTGCTAAAAATGAGAATAATAGCAATGAAGTAGCTTTTGTATTAAAAAATAATTTTAAATCAAAAGATGTAATTTTAGGTAGCGAAACAGGTGTTGAATTTGGAACTTTAAGTGGTCGAGATTTATTTGTGATGCATAATCATCCGCGAAACAGTAGTTTTTCTTTCGATGATTTAGTTGAATTTATAGGCAATAAATCAATTAAATCGTTGTCAATAGTAAAAAACAATGCGGGGGTTGAAGTGTTGACAAAGAATAAAGATTATAACATTCTGAACTTATTGACTGAGCTTAGCAGACTTGAGAAAAGAAATGTTAAAACAGGTTCTAACGCTGAGTATCGAAAAATAATTGATAAATTTATTAAAAAATATGATGAACTGGAGGTAATTGAATGGCTGAAATAAAACACACATTAGATGGCTCAAATAAAGAAGCCTCTGAAAAGTTAGAGCAGATGATAAAAGAATTAGAGAATAAAGATAAATCAAATAGAGAATAACCGCTCCCACAGTGTGAGGGCGGTATTTTTATACTAATTTTAAGGAGGTGAGAAAATGAAAGTCAAAGTAATCAAAGAATTTATCGACCGTGAAAACGATATGACACATCGTAAAATCAGAGAAACCTTTGAAGCTAACGCAGACAGGGCAAAACAGCTCGAACAGCTCGGCTTTGTTGAAAAGGCAGGAAAGAAACCGAGAAAATTACGGTGATTATCCGTTGCTTTCAGAAGCTATTGCAGGCGGATTGTTTCACCCTCGTTGCAAGGACAGCACAAGTACATATTACGAGGGCATAACAACCCTAAAGCCGGCAACGACAGATGAAATAAACGATATGAAGCGGCAGGAAGCACTTGAACAGCAGAAGTCATATTGTGAAAATCAAGCCGAAAAATGCGGCAGAATTTCAAAGTACAGACTTGGCAGTAGTAACTGTTAGCAGAAGGCAAGATTGTCATAAACCGAAAACAAGCCCCAATATAAGTAATAATCGTTTGACAGTCGCTTTTGACAAATGTATAATATTTGTATATGGTCATCGAATCAAAATAAGGTTTTAATAGAGAAAAATTTGGTACAGATAGATTTTTATGGCGTGAATTATTATAATATCCGGAGCTTTTACTATGAGAAAAATTATATCATTACTAATTTCACTTTTGTTTGTTGTATCACTGATTATTACTGTTTCAGCATATTCGGATGAGGATTTCTTAAACGGCGATGTAAA
>CALYYZ010000123.1 GCA_945607165.1 uncultured Ruminococcus sp.
CTGATAGATTGTAAAAAACTGTCGGATTTGCTTTCAAACGACCTGTTTACACGAGTAATTAATTCACCAAAGCTATACAGGGAGGAACGCTTCACCGTCAAGCTTAACCCTTCGCTCGTGCTTGAAGCATACAAGGATATTGAAACAAATGCAGAAATCATCCTTCAGGGTGCTCTTGATCTCGCATTTGAAGAAAACGGAAAGCTGATAATTGTTGACTATAAAACAGACAGAGTTTCCGATCCCTCAATCCTGATTGAAAGATACAAAAAACAGCTGGAGCTTTACAGGCTCGCTGCCCTGCAATGGTCGGGTAAAGAGGTGGAGGCCTGCATATTATGTTCGATCCACCTTGGAAAAATAATTTATTTGTAATACTAATGAAAACACAGCCTGTATTCAAAGCTGATACAGACTGTGTTTTCTGTTATATTGAGAATTTCAAATAATGTTATTCTGAAAAACTTGGTATTTTCAAACTGCCTGATTGAATTTTGCGTCGGCACACGGCTACTTATACAATCATATGCTGAATTTCGGTGGCGTCGTCAACTGTGATAAATCCGTCCTTGTTGGTGTCGCAGGCAGTAAATTCAATGCTGTTTGTTACATCAATCAAAGGTTTTCCGTTTGTATCGGTGATGCCGACAATAAACTTTTGAAGGAGTGTTGCATCTGTTATGTCAACAATTCCGTCGTTATTAGCGTCTCCGAGCTTTCTCTCAACAGGTGTCGGCTTTACCGGATCATACTTTTCAAGACCGCTTCCGTTAAATATCTTGCTTTCGCCCACAGCAATTTCATATCCCTCACCTGAAGGGAACTGAGTGCCGCTTCCGTTGTTAAAAATGATATATGCGGTGTCAAAATCCCAAGATGGATCAACAACATAGCCGTACATTGAGCCGCCCAAATCCTGCATTGCAACTCCGGGCCAGTCGCCGTTGTTTATTACTTGGCCGTTTTTGCGGTAGTATGCATATACATTCACAGTGCTCCACTTATATTCGCTGTTGTCAAAATATACTGTTGTTTCGCCCTCAATATACGGAGAAGCAAGCTTCGTAAATGTGTATGTTTTTGAAACCTCGCCCTCTGAGTTTTTACCGTATAGTATAACATCAACTGAGCTGCCCTCAGCCATATCTGCGCCGATTGTTACAGTGTCTCCGGAGGTAAAGGCAACCGCCGGTGCACTTCCGATTTTATATGTAGACTCTGTTGTATTTTTTGCTGTCAGAGTAAGCGTCAGGCTTCCTCTGAACTCTCCGCCGCTCTGAGATATAGATACCGTAGGCTGCTTTATAAGACTGCTGTTATAAATAACTGCAACTGTACCTGCCTTAACTGTTCCTGTGATAGTGCCGTTATCAACAGTAAAAGGAGTTCCGTAAGCCTGGTCGGTATAAGATCCGTCAGCAACATCGGTTGCACAGTTCAAAGCAACATCAGAATCCGAAGCGTTAATTATCACGGCACCGGCACTGCCTCTCTCAATCATAAGCAGATCGTTGCTTCCTGTGGGATTAGAAAGCTTATTTGGAAGTCCGACCATTGCATTTTTAAACTGATTAACTGCAACAACCTCAGGGTGGCAATAATTGTCATCTCCTGCGATGCCGATTTTATTCTTACCCCACTGATTCCTTGTGCTGCTACCGTCAGGTCGGTTGAAGAAAAGGGGAGTGGTATCGCCTCTGCCTGCAAGCACAGCCCAAGCCTGTCTGATATCGGTGTTATCAAGCTGCGACCAAGAGTCGTCGCCTGTGTAATTATCGTGAGATTCAACCCAGGTTACAAGTTTGTCGGTTGCAGCTCCGCCGGAGCGGTAATCCTCAAGGTTTTCAGCGTTAAAGCTGTCATTTTTTGCTGCGTCTCTTATAACAGAGCCGTAGCTTGAAGCGGTAACGCTCATAAGCTTTGAATAATCGCCGGTACGGCTGCCACTATCCTGCAAAATTTCGCCGTACTGAAATTCTGAACCGTTGTTGAGTACAGTCGGCCAGAAATCACTTGAAAAGTCAACACCGTTTTCAGGTGCTTCATCGGGCAGCTCAATGTGCTTGGCGGCGTCATATCTGAAACCGTCTGCACCGGCTGCAACACATTCCTTTAGATAGTTCAAAATCATATTCTGAACATTTTTGTTTTGTGTGTTGAGGTCGTACAGACTCAGCAGCCAGCCCTGTGTGCACTGATAGCGGTTGTTGAAATCGCCGATGCCCATATTCTTATGAAAAGCTCCGCCTTCAAGGTTTTTAATCTCATCGGAAATTGAATTATAGTCGCTTGAGCAGTGATTAGCAACAACATCTACTATAATATGAATACCATAGGTTTCAGCTTCTCTGCAAAGTTGCTTGAACTCATCAAGAGTACCAAGCTGGTAGTTGCCTATGGTGTACAGCGTCGGCTGATAGTGATAATACCATTTTCCGTTACCCATAAGATCCATACCGCCGTTGTCGCCTACAACACATTGGTTAATAGGTGAGGTCTGCACCGAGGTGTATCCTGCTTCTGCAATTTTATGCAGGTTTTCCCTGATTGTGTTAAAGGACCAGCACCAAGCGTGCAAAATAACTCCGTCACTGATTTTTTCAGTCAGACCGTACGGATTAGCCTGAGTTCCTGCTGAATTACCGCCGTTTGCTGCAGACGCTGAAAATGTTACGGCAGAAACAGCCATGACGCCTGTCAAAACAACGGAAACCGCTTTTTTGATTAATGATTTCAATTTCAAAACTCCTTTCTGTAATAAGTATAATTAGTTTTAAGTAAATAGTCAATATTTACCTGCTTAATTAATTCAAAATCTGATAAAAATCTTTAAAGCTTTTAGTATAAAAAAACATCGCCTCTAACGGAGCAATGCCTTACATTCAGTCAATATCCTCGGCATTAACCTCAATTATGTCTGTATTTCTTGCTTGCTTTGATGAATAATATCCGAAAAAGCCTGCAATAACAAGTCCTGAAATACCCTCGTAAATCATAATAATTCCCAACACTATTATAAGTATTCCGTCAAAGGAATTTGGGAAGAAAATAATGTATAAACTGATTAAAATAACAGCAAGTGAAACAATTACCGTCAGCCACCATCTGCTAAGACCCAGAGCCTTTAGTTGAAATCCGTGCTTGATATCCATAACGCTGTCTATTACAATTACTATTCCCAAAATAACATGAATTATGTTTTTGATTATATCTGGTGAAAACAGAGTAAATACACCAAAACCGGCAGAAATAATGCCGACAATAAGCTCAAGATACATATTGTTCTGTGGATTAATGAAAAATGAAATAACATTAAACAAGCCATAAACAGTAAGTACTATTCCTAACGCATAGCACAATGTTGTGCTGATTTTGTCGGGGAAAATAACCATAATAAATCCAAGTACTAAATAGGAAAGAGAACTAAGCAATATTATACTCGCCGGGTTCTTATGTCGTTTGTTATTTTTTGTATTGTTGTTCATACAAGATCGCCTCAATTAATTCTTTTATCACAGAAGTCGCACATCGTCATTCCCAGTTTTTCGTAGCTCATATTGGGAAGATAGCTCTCCTGCTGAGTGATACATTTCGGATTGCTGCACCTATGCTCTGAAATAACAGTGCTGCGTGACGGTATCAAAAAGTCCTCGTCCTGAAGCAGCAGAAGAATCAGAGCCATTCTTCCATACATTCCGTATTGAGCCTGTTTAAAATACAAGGCTCTCGAGTCATCGTCTATATCAACCGTAATCTCGTTAACCCGGGGTAGGGGGTGCAAAATAATCATATCTTCTTTTGCCTTGTCAAGCTTTTCTCTGTCAAGAACAAAAACATTCTTTTGTTCCTCATATTCCTTCGCCGACTTAAACCTCTCTCTCTGAATCCTTGTCATATATAATACATCAAGATCACAGATTGCTTCGGCAAGACTGTTGGAAAATTCATATTTACATCCGTTCTTTTCAAGAATATCAATAATATAAAGCGGAACACATAATTCCTTTGTAGAAATAAGTACGAATGAGTTGTTTTGATATTTGCTTAGCGTCTTAATCAGTGAATGTACGGTTCTGCCGTTAAGCAGGTCACCGCAAATGCCGATTTTTAGGTTGTCAAGCCTTCCTTTTTCACAGCTCAGAGTGACAATATCGGTGAGTGTTTGTGTCGGGTGCAGATGACCGCCGTCTCCACAGTTAATAAGCGGAACCTCAGAATACAGTGATGCCGCCATTGCTGTTCCCTCAATGGGATGGCGAATCGCAATAATATCGGCGTAGCCGCTTATTACAGCAATAGTGTCCTTAAGGCTCTCGCCCTTTGACACCGATGAATTCATCGGATTATCAAAGCCGATAGTCCTTCCGCCGAGCTTAAGCATTGCTGTCTGAAATGACATCTGTGTCCTCGTGCTGGGTTCGTAAAACAGAGTCGCAAGAATTTTACCATCGCAGGCGTGTCGATAGTCGGCAGGACTCTGCATAATTTTCTTGGTCTTTTTTATGATTTTATCAATCTGCTCGGTTGACATAACCTCAAGATCAATCAAGTTTTTATTAGTCATTTTAATCCGACCTTAGTATATAATTCTTTGTTCCGAACAATACAAAACAAAAGTATCATAAATTAAACATATAATTTGCGGTATGTTCGGAGAGTTCTCTATCATTTTACCAAAATAATATGATATTATAATGCTTTTAAAAGAATAATAAGTGCAAATGTCATATAAAGCATAAGAAGATAAAGAACAATGGCGACAATCTGAGTGAATCCTACAAATTATTTCTTATCTATTTTGTGACCGCAATATGGACAATATTTCTTTTCGTCCTCATCGGATTTATTCTTTTCGATTACATCTGAAAAACCGGCGGTAATAATACCGGTAGGAACAGCCACCATGCCAATACCCATAATTGAAATGATAATTCCTAACACCTTTCCGGCAACTGTTATCGGATAAACATCGCCATAACCTACGGTTGTAAGGGTTGATATTGCCCACCACATAGCGTCAAAGGCATTTGAAAATTTA
>CALYYZ010000124.1 GCA_945607165.1 uncultured Ruminococcus sp.
CTGAAAAGGCTGCGACTGAGATAAAACGAATACTAAAGCCTGACGGTCTGTTTTGCAAAATATTTATGGATTGGCTTCCGCATAAGGATAAACTCATCAAGGAAATGGAAGCTTTGGTGCTGAAATACAATCCGAATTGGAACGGCTGCGGGTTTAAGACATACAGATACACCTATCCCGAGTGGGCAGAGGATAGGTTTTCTATTGACACAATACATTCCTATGACACTGAGCTTGAATTTTCAAAGGAAGCGTGGATAGGCAGGATAAAGACCTGCCGTGGCGTGGGAGCCAGCCTTTCAAAACAAAAGACAGCCGAATTTGAAGCTGAATACCGCAGGCTGTTGCAAAATTATCCAAATGATACGCTGCAACTTAAACACAGTATCCATATCGAAATTTACAGGTCGCTTATTTAACATTTATAGCATAATTAGAATATAGTAATATTATTAAAACAGAGCCGAGACATTCAGGTTGTCTCGGCTCTGTTTACTGCTTTTATTAAATCTCCTTGCGGTAGTCAAACTCATTGTACATATTTTCAAGGGTTGAAAGCTCGTCGATAAACGGAGTGTCGATTGAATTTTCAAACACTGTTTCCTTTTTGCTTTTGAGAACCTCCATTGCCGACTTACCCGGTACATTTATTGTGCCTGCTCCGGCAACACAGCCACCCGGACACGCCATACCCTCAAGCAAATATCCGTTGTATTTTCCCGCCTTTGCCATACGCAGAAGCTTTGTACATTCGTCAAGTCCCTGAGCATTGGCAACCTTGACCTCTCTGCCGGGATCAAGCTTGGATATTGCGTTTACAACTGCCTTGGCAACACCTCCGCTTACGGCAAAGCCTCTGCCGTCGGCACTTGAGAACGAGAGCTTTTCCTCATCATCGGGAAGGGATGCAAAATCAACCTCTTTTGCATTGAACATTCCGGCAACCTCTTCAAAGGTCAAGACAAAGTCAATATCACTGCGAATACTGCGTCGGCTCGCCTCAAGCTTTTTGGCTGCACAGGGACCTATAAACGCAACCTTGCAGTTTGGATGCTGCTGCTTAGTAAGTCTGCCGGTAAGCACCATTGGAGTGAGTGCCATTGAAATATTGGAAGCGATTTCAGGGAAAGATTTTTTAGCCATCATACTCCAAGCAGGACAGCAGGATGTAGCCATAAACGGCTGCTTTGACGGCACCTCTGCCATAAAGTCCTTTGCTTCCTCAACTGTACACAGGTCGGCTCCTACGGCAACCTCTACAACATCGGCAAAGCCGAGTGCTTTGAAAGCGTTGCGTATCTTTTGAGCCGGCAATCCGCTGAACTGACCGGCAACTGCCGGGGCAACGGCAGCATACACGGGGGTGTCGCTTTGAATTGCCTTTATTGTCTGAAAAATCTGACTTTTGTCAACAATAGCACTGAAGGGACAGCTTACAAGGCACATTCCGCAGGACACACACTTGTCATAGTCGATATCAGCTCTTCCGTGCTCGTCGCTGTGTATAGCCTTCATTCCACAGGCAGCTGCACAGGGACGCTCCTGCTTAATTATTGCGTTATAGGGGCAGGCATTAATACACTTGCCGCATTTAATACATTTATTCTCATCAATATGTGATCTGCCGTGAACTATCGAGATAGCTCCCTTAGGGCAGACCTCGGTACAGGGATGTTCCAAGCAACCCTGACAGCCGTCGCTGACATAAACACGGTTTTCAGGACAGCTGTGACAGGCAAATTTGATTATGTTAACAAGAGGCGGTTCATAAACCTTCTCGTCAACCATACTCTCCTCAACACCCGAAGAAATAGGCGCTTGCTTATCAACGGGCAACAGAGATAAACCCATTGCAAGTCTCAGACGCTCACCTACGATTGCCCTTTCAAGAAATATGCTCTCTCGGTAAGTGGATATCTCACCGGGAATAATTTTATATGGCAAGCTTTCAAACTGCGAATCATCACAATTATCATAGGCAAATCTGGCTACTTCGGTAAAAATTTGATTTCGAATTTTTGTTTTTGACGAATAAATACCTCTCAATTAAATCCTACCTTTCAAGCTTCGTTGATTTTTTAACAAACTAACACACATAAATTATACACCTGCTTTTTATTAAATTCAACAAATTTTTTCTCGCTGTAAGAAAATCAACAGTTCTCTCTAAATATGCGAAAATGCAAAAACTAATATGTAGGTTTTGCACAAGTAAAGAGTGAAATATATGTGCAAATTCATCAGAAGCTTCTGTTGACGGTATTTACCGTCATTCTGCTGATTAATCTGAAAGATTATATGTTTTTGTCTATTGACTTTTATTTATGTATATTGTATTATTGTATTGTACTATTACTACAGTTACAATGGAGGTTAAAATTATGAAGTGTACTAACTGCGGATTTGTCACTAACTGCAATTTTTGCCCTATGTGCGGCACTAAACTGATAACAGAAGAAATTGATAATTCCGGCACTTCAGGCTCTGTTTTAGACGACATCACAGAATTACCCGAGATCAACAGCAGTGAAATCAATATAGTAGAAGCTGAAAAAAAGGGTATTGAAAACAACAAGAAAAAGCGCAGCAGCAAAAGGGGTGTCTTTGTTGTTGTGTCCGCAGCAGTTTTTGCAGTTATTCTTGGCGGAATATCCTGCGCCGTTTACTCTGCTGTAACGCACAATGAAAGTTATTTAGATACAGTAGATCTCGTAAAGTATTCCGGATTAACCAATCAGGGATATCACGCACTTGAATTTTGGCAAGCGTCTCAGTATTATTCTGATGCAAACGATGCGCATACAACAGATATTTCATTGAACGAAGAGGTAGAGCTTATCTCGGGAGTAACCCTAAAGGTTGTTTCTGCAAAGGCAGACGATAAATACGAAAAAGGTTCACAGGGAAATACAAAATGGACAGTAACATATGAAATTACCAATAATTCCGATTACAATTTCAAGACTTCCACTTTTGAAATATTTCTCAGTGATATGTCCAGTGAGGAAAGCTACGAGTGGGTTTCCTCAAACTATGAATTTTCGGATGACGACTATTATTCAATGATTATTAAAGCCGGAGAAAAACAAACTTTCAAGGACTCGTTTTCAGTTCCTAACAATCACGGTAAAATGAATTTAAATCTTTATTTTTACTCAATAGATTGCGGTAATCAGTCGACTAATTACAGAGATTTAAACCTTGAAATTTAATCAAGAAACAGTATAAAGAAACACTGAGAGTTGTTTCAAAATTCTGCTGTTTACAAGAAAGCGTGTACATATTGTGAGTGCGCTTTCTTTATCCATCGCTCGTGCGCATAATCGGGCAATACAAATTTTTTGTTTGACAGTATTGTCAATACATTATGGTTTGTATTATTTACCACGACTTAACAGTTTGTTGTGTTTTCCTATCAAATAAATAAAGATCCCCTGTATTAACTCCATCTCATAAGCGAGCTTTTGAAGATTGAGTTACTACAGGGGTATATTTTTATTAAGTGAACTGATTTCAGCGTGATTTATTCAGTTTTACCTTTGCAATTACCTATTTTTCTGAAACGGTTATAGCGAGCTGAAACAAGCTCGTCATCAGAAAGCGACATATTCTTTTCAAAGGTTCTGGCAACGAGAAGCTTAAGACTTTCAAACATCGCTTTATCCTCTGCTTTTGGCTGGCGAATTATTCTTTCAATAACACCGAGATCAAAAAGATCCTGAGCTGTAATTTTAAGCACCTCCGCCGCCTCTGCCGCCTTTGTGCTGTCCTTCCAAAGAATTGAAGCGCAGCCCTCGGGGGAAATAACGGAATAAACGGAATTTTCAAGCATCCACACCTCATCCGCCACCGCAAGGGCAAGCGCACCTCCGCTTCCGCCCTCGCCGATAAGAATTGTGAGAATAGGGGTCTTAAGAGTCATCATTTCCATCAGATTCTCGGCAATAGCCTGTCCCTGACCTCTCTCCTCTGCCCCGATTCCGCAATATGCTCCACTGGTATCAACTAAACAAAGAACCGGACGGCGGAATTTTTCAGCCTGCTTCATAAGACGAAGAGCCTTTCTGTATCCCTCGGGATGAGCCTGACCGAAGTTTCGCTCCATTCTTTCCTTAGTATTTCTGCCCTTTTCTATACCGATTACGGTGACAGGCATATCATAAAGCTTGGCAAGTCCTGCAACGACCGCCTTATCATCTGAAAATCTTCTGTCTCCGTGAAGCTCAAAAAAGCTGTCGCCGAACATATTGGCAATAAAATCTACAGCCGTAAGCTTGTTTGCGTCTCTTGCCGCAATTACCTTTTCATACGCAGTCACTACATCGCCTCCCCGCTGTATCCGTGTATTTTGAGAAGTTTTACTAAAGTGTCCTTGAGTACAACACGACTGACAACTGCGTCAATAAAGCCTTTGTTGAGTACAAAATCCGAGGTTTGGAAATCCTTGGGAAGCTTTTGACGAATTGTCTGCTCAATTACTCTTGGGCCTGCAAACGCAACAAGAGCGTCAGGCTCGGCAAGGATAATATCACCCTCCATAGCAAACGAGGCGGTAACTCCTCCGGTGGTGGGATCGGTAAGCACAGTGATGTAAAGAAGTCCAGCGTCGCTGTGTTTTTTCACAGCACCCGATGTTTTTGCCATTTGCATAAGTGAAAGGATACCCTCCTGCATTCTTGCACCGCCGGAAACAGTACAGACAATCACAGGCAGACCGTATTCCGTGGCATATTCAAAGGAACGAGTGATTTTTTCACCCGTAACAGTACCCATACTGCCCATCATAAAATCAGGATCCATAACACAAAGAATTGTATCCACGCCGCCGACAGTACAACGGCCGCAGATAACGGATTCTTTTGCTCCCGTAGACTTTGCCTTATCAAGCTTTGCGTCATAGCCGGGAAAATCAAGGGGATTGTGCGCTGTCATCTCCGAGTCATACTCCCTGAAGCTGTCTCTGTCAGCAAGCATTTCAACTCTCTGTCTTGCATTCATACGGAAATGATGATCACACTTTGTACATACTCTGAGGTT
>CALYYZ010000125.1 GCA_945607165.1 uncultured Ruminococcus sp.
CATCGGCTATTGTGACAGCGAAAGGAGAAATACATTTCCGGGAATGGAAGAGATCGGTGAAGAGAAAGTGTATGACGAAAGGGTCTATACACCTGCGAAATTTCACATCCGCCGCCATATTGCGAAAACCTACAAATGTCTGAAATGCGGAAAATCCTGAATAAGATGCAGAACAGCCTGATGATATCGAGCCTGTAATATCTGCCGTGCAGCTTACCCTAAGCCGATGATACCGGGCAGTTACTGTTCTCCCGAGCTTCTGGAACACATAGTGTATGAAAAATACGGCAAGGCAGTGCCACTGCATCATTTTTGATTACAAGCCTACCGGAAAAGGTGGAAATGCGAAGAAGTTTCTGAGTGGATTCGAAGGTATTTTCCTCCGTTCTGTTTGACTTTTTGCGTTCAAACAGGACAGGAGGTCCTCGTATAAAACAAATTTCGCAGTTATAGGTAAAAAAATAAAAGCTATAAAATTGAATAGTGACGATTTTTTACAGAATACACTTGATTACCGAAAACGAAGTAAGGTGTTGAAAGAGATAGAAAAAAGTCGAAAAAAATGGGGCTGTCGCATTAACAGCACCAAAAGAAAAACCGGGTAGCCCAAAAGAGTTACCAGGTTAATATTTTTAATAATATAATTTAATTGCGAAAAAACTTAAAGAAAGCAGGTAACTTATACAACAATTCTAAGCAGAAATCAATTTGTTTTAACATAAAATATAGAATTTATTTTCTCTTTAGTCAAATACATATTCTTACCTGCATATCTCAAAAGCTTTGCCGCTGTTAAACGAACTTTAACAGCGGCTTAAATAATAATATTTAACTATTAAAATGCGATAATTAATCCTGCAATATATTTCTGTATATCGGTGGCGTCGGCTATAGTTACCTGTCCGTCACCGTTTACATCGGCGGCTGCTTTTTGTGTATCGCTCAATGTTATAAGTCCTGCAATGTGTTTCTGTATATCGGTGGCGTCAGCTATAGTTACTTGTCCGTCACTGTTTACATCTCCGATTATGAAACTCTTTGTTGCGTCAAAGGTATATTCAACATAATACGCATACTGTTTTCCGCCCTTATATTCCGCAATGAATTTTGCGTCCTTACCGTTCACCTTTGCCGTTACAGTAGAGGTATCTCCCCATTGATATTCTGCTTTTACGGGGATTTTTACGGTATACTGCGTATTGCTTTTGAAGGTTGCGTCGTCAGGAGTCCACGAGGGTGTTCCGGGAATTGCATAGCCCGAAGTACAAGTTGCAGTTGTCGCTGGCTTTACACCTGCAACAGGCTCTGCAACCGAAAGCTCAATGTTCTGCGTTTTGTACTCGTCGGGAGCATTTATGTTGATTTCAAACTGCAAGTACTGTCTGCCGTCTGTGAGATGGAACGCATCGACACTGTTAATTCCGTTTATACTGCCTGATGTCAAAGAAAGCTCATAGCCTTCCTTTGGAGCAATTCCGATGAGAAGTGAAATAGTATCTCCGCAATAAAATGGGTAATCATCGGAAAGAACCTTGTTGAAAAGCTGCCACCTTACCTCGGTAATCGTGTAAGGAGCGTTTGTATCGGTTTTTACAGTTTTATAGTCTCCTACTGTCTTGTGATTCCATATCTCGTCGAAATCATCAAAATACATATCCATACAGTATTTTACCACCTTATCTACTGACAAGGTTACTATATCAGACTGAACAGTTCCGCCTTTGCCTTTTACTTCACAGTAAACACGCTTGCCTGTCATCCAATCGGATACATCGTAAAGGAAAAGCTTTTTTCCGCCTTCGGATGTAGAAGGATTAGCATAGCCGTTGTTAGAAAGATAGTTCCACGCAAGCTCATTTCCGTTTTCGTCAATAATGTGCCATATGTACTCGTTTGCATTTTCTGCATCTATTTTCAGAACGATTGTGTCGCCCATATAGAGGGAATGTCCGCCCGAGGGCTGTGTTGTAATTACGGGTTGCGGCTCCGTTAGTGTTTCAAAATTATAGCAGCACTGCACTCTTTGGGGGTTAGCAAGCCACAGGAAACCCTTGTTGCCGTTAATGCTGATGTTCAGCGTACTGTTGGTCGTGTTAAATATGTATCCGCTCTTAGCGTTCAGAGTTACCATAACCATATAGTCATGTCCGACTTCAAATACATCGCTTGAGGTGAGAGTCTTGTTGTTCGTCCAGTCATACCAGGTAACTCCTGCGTTTTCTGCACCGGTAACATTGACCGTGGCTGATGTATCAGGCTTATTTCCCGCTTTGGGTGTGTCAATGCCGGTGATAGTGACTTGGCTTATGGGCTTGCCGACACTGAGCATATAAGCCTCTTTGAGTGCAGCAACATCGCTGACTGAATAGTTCGTGCCGTATTTATCTGTACCAATCACAGAGCTTCCCGGTGCAATTACATCAAGGCTGTCAGACCATATACAACCCAGAGTATCGCAGCTATAGACAGTAACATTGGCATATGTGTGTATCCAGATTCCGGACCTGTCCTCATCGGTATTGATACTTAAGTTGTTGCGGAATGTACCGCTGTTGAGCGTAGCGGTGCCATAAACAAAATTCGCTGCGGCACATTTTCCGCTCTCCGTCACAAATGTGCCGCCGTTGATTACGATGGTGCCGCCAAATGTCATCAGAGGAAAACCTTCCTCTGCTTCAAAGGTGCCGCCTTCAACGGTGAGCTTACCGCTGCCTGACACATAAAGGTTGCACAGCAAATTTCCGTCTCCCTTGATGCCGACAACCTTGCCGCCGCCGACACTGTCCTTTATGGTGAGTTCGCCGAATGGAACCACGAAGATGCCCTCGTCCTCTGTTTTTCCCGATCGAGTAAGTGTGTGTCCGTTCAGATCCACAACTACCTTCTGAGCACTGGATATCAGCATCAAAGAAAAATTACTCTCATTACTATTGAATGTGATATCCTTGACCAGTTTTATGTAGCAAACGCTTCCGTCCATTGGGGCGTTGGTAATCATCGTCTTAAGATCTACATAATGACTGGCCAGATAGGGATATTTCTCGCTGCCGTCGGTGAAAATGATTTCAATTTTACCGTTTTCGGCTGTCAGATCCTTGCCGTGATAGGTATCCGAGGTAACAGCAATCTCATTGTCGAGAAGTGCCGTGCGATTGTCGGGAATATAGTCCCAGATATCTGTCTTAACTGACAGAGAGCCGTTGAGCGTACCGCCGTTGAGTGTAACATCGGCGTCAGCAATACTGATTGCGATGCCTTTATCAATCTCACAGAAATATCCGTCGTTGACGGTAACAACACCTGATTGGAAAACAGCTGTATAATAATATGATGAGGCTAAAAAGGTACCTCCGTTAATTACAGTGTTGCCGCCCCGCGTCACTAAGGCGCGTCCGTTGGGATCAAATGTGCCGCCATCAACGGTCAGTTTGCCTTCACCTGAAACAAGTAAAGCAGTTTTAATGTCGCTGCCGCTCATATTGGCAATAATCTTACCTTTGCCGATGCTGTCCTGAATGGTGAGGTTGCCGACCGTTACATTAATTACAGCCTCGTCATTGGTGGTTCCCGAACGGGTGAGGGTGTGTCCGTACAGGTCAAGAACTACATTCTGCAACGAGCTTGTAAGGCTAAGAGAACAATCATTCTTGCTCTCGCTGAATTTGATGTCTGCGCCCAGCCTGATATATCGGATGTTGCCTGTTGAGGCATTCTGCATTAGGCTTTTCAGCTCGTCATAAGTGGTGACAACATAGGGACTGCTTTTTGTGCCGCTGCCGGTATAGGCAAGCGCTGTGGTTGTTCCCATTATCGGAAGTATTCCCAGCACCATAGTCAGAGCAAGCAGCAGGCTTAACAGTCGTTTTGGCTTAACTTTTTTTGATACTTTAGTTTTCATAAAATTCCTCCTTATTATAATTAGGTCTCGGTAATATTACTATCTGCAATAGCAGATAAGATTACTTGTAAACAGCAGATTTTGCAAGCGCCTGTACAAGGGGATCGTCGATTGGCAATTTATCAAAGTCGTTTTGAGTTGTTTTGATTTCAACATAAATATCCTTGCCGTCTGCTCTCTTGTAATAGGATACAAGGCAGGTTTCTGCGCCGTGTTCGTGTGACATATTAACCTGCTTGTAGGTAGTATCACCGTAGGTTACTTCTTTACCGATTTCGGACTTGCCCTCTTTATAGGTATCGAGGTTCCTTACTCTTATACACTCGTTTACAGCGTCGTCAAGCGAGCCTATCATTCTTGTTGTACTTACTTCAAGTTTGCCCTCTATTGTGCTTTTTTTACCGAAATCAATCTTAATTGTGCCAAGGGCGTCTTCATCGTGGTAGTAGGAGTTAACCTTGTACTGCAAGCCCTCGGGAATTGTTACTGTGCAAAAATCGCTGTCGAGAGTTTTCTCACCCTCGCCGCTGTCGCCCGCCTGCAATTCAGCTGAAGCTGTTGTTTCTTCAACGGTTGTTTCCTCAGCCTTTACTTCTGAAGTAGCAGAAGCAGAGCTTTGAGCTGAAGTTTCCTTTTTGTCGGAGCTTTCGCCTGATCCGCCGCAGGCTGCAAGCGAGGCTGTCATAACGAGTGCTAATAAAATTGCTGTTAATTTTTTCATAATAATCCTCCATAGAATAATAATATTTTAATTGATAATTATGAATTAATTTATGCCCAAGGGTTACTACTTTCAGGCTGACGGATACCGAGCAGTATACTTGAATACTCCCACAAATACCACTTTCCGTCCTTGGCTTTGCGAAGCTGTATCGGCCGTGGGTCATCTGCTCCGCCCGAAGGGATAAACAGCTTGGCAATTCCGTCCACCGAATAGGTGTACTGATTTTCTCTGACCTCTACCGTATAGGGTACGGCAGGCTGATAATCGTTGCTTGGAGTTGCTCCCGCAAAATACGACCTTGGAACATAGTCCTTATCACGAAAACGGTCGGCAATGAATTGATTATCTGCAACGTTCATAGGTCTTGGTCCACGCAGATAATCTTTG